>CAYVVX010000661.1:0-3419 GCA_964455315.1 uncultured Planctomycetales bacterium
TTCAGAAAGGCCTCCTGGGCGATGTCCTGGGCATCGTCGAGACAACCGCACATCCGCCAGCAGGTGTTGACCACGCGGTCCTGATAACGGGCGACCAGGTGGCCGAAGGCGGTCATATCGCCGTTGCGGGCCTGCTCGACCAGTACGGCGTCGTCCGCCGACTGCCCGGGCACGTACGCCGCTAACCGCTTCTCGCCTGCCATGTTGGACGCCCTGCAAGTCACCCGGTTCCCGAAAGAAGAGACGCCGCGGAAGCCGCTCCATCTTCCGCCCGCACCGGGTGGAGGTCAATTCTGACGCGAAAAGCGGGGATCTGGTACCCCCACCGCCCGCACGATCCCCTGAAAACCGGCGATTAGGGCATTCGCCCCCGATGGAAGCTCCTACGGATGAGCGGCGGAAAGGTTGCGGAGGAGGGCTGTCAGCTCTCAGCCATCAGCTGTCAGCCGGGGGCGGGAGGTGGCGGGTACCGACAAACGGGCGGGCGAGCGCCCGGGAATGCGGGCATCCATTGCCGCACGTGTCGCGGGCCGTGATCCGCTTCGTGCAGGAGTGAATCCCCGCGCTCCCGGTCAGCCTCCCGCGCCGCCGCCTCCCGGCGTGGTGATCCGCAGCCGCTGGCCCGGACGGAGGTGGATGGGGGCTTTCGGGGGCAAAGCTGTCTCCCTCCCGTCGGTGTCGATGATCGTCGCCGATCCGGTGTTGCCGGGTGCGCCCCCGGCCAGTCCCCATGGCCGAAACCGATACCGTTCCGCCAGCAGGGCGCCGTCCATCTCCGCCAGTGCTTCGATCTCGCGGACCATGCCGTCGCCGCCGCGGAAGCGGCCCGCGCCGCCGCTGCCTTCCGCCACCGCGTAGCCCGTCACCCGCAGCGGAAACGCCATCTCCAGGGCCTCCACCGGCGTGTTCATCGTGTTGGTCATGTGCGTCTGGACCGCGGATTCACCGTCTCCGCCCGGCCACGCCCCCATGCCCCCGCCGATGGTCTCGTAGTGCGTGAACCGCCGCCCGCTGCGCGGATCGACACCGCCCAGCGACAGCGAACTCATCGTCCCCGCCGACGCCGCGCAGACGCGCTGCGGAACCACCCTGGCCAGCGCCCCCAGCAGCAGATCGACCACCCGCTGCGACGTTTCCACGTTCCCGCCCACCACGGCGCTGGGGAACCGCGCGTTGAGCACGCAATCCTCCGGCAGCAGCACGCGGATCGGCCGGTACGCCCCCGCGTTGTGCGGCAGCCGCTCGCCGACCAGCGCTGCGAAGACGTAACGCACCGCCGAATGCGTCACCGCGGCGGGACAGTTGATGCAGCCGGCGACCCGCGGCGAGCTGCCCGCGAAATCGACCGTCGCCTCTTCGCCGGCGATGGTCAGCGTCACCCGCAGCGGTACGGGCGCGTCGCCCACCCCGTCATTGTCCATCACGTCGTCGAAGGCGTAGACCCCGTCGGGAATCTCCGCGAGCGTCCGGCGCATGACCCGCTCGCCGTAGTCGAGCAACCCCTCGGCCAGCCGGGTCAGCGCGGCCTCGCCGTAGCGCTCGATCAGTTCGATCACCGCCCGGGCCCCGACCGCGTTGGCCGCCCGCTGGGCCCGCAGGTCGCCGACGCGCTCCGCGGGCGTACGCACGTTGGCCAGCAGCAGCGCCAGGACGCCGACGTTCTCGACGCCCGCTTCGATCCACCTGACCGGGGGGATGCGGATGCCTTCGTGAAAGATCGAGGATGACACCGGCATCGAGCCGCTGGTCAGCCCGCCCACGTCGGCATGATGGGCCCGGTTGCAGGCCAGCGCGACCACGCGCCCGCCGAGGCAGACCGGCGCGATCATGGTGATGTCCGGCAGGTGCGTCCCCCCGGCGAAGGGATCGTTGAGCAGGATCACATCGCCGGCCGCCGGCCGCGGGAACGCCACCAGCGCGGCCTCCACTGACGCGGGCATCGAGCCCAGGTGCACCGGCACATGGGCCGCCTGGCACAGCAGCCGCCCGTCGGCCGTGAACAGCGCGCAGGAAAAGTCCCGCCGCTCCTTGATGTTGGCCGAGTAGCCGGTGCGGGCCAGGGTGTGGCCCATCTGCTCGGTGGCCGCAACCAGCAGAAGGCGGAGAATCTCGAGCTCGACGCCGTCAGGACCGTCGGGTGCGGAAGTGTCCGGGCACGGGGTCATGGGGGATATGATGCCGGAGACGGTGGGGATTGTCATCAGGCAGTCGGCAGGCGGGCAGCGAGCTCGCGGATTCGGTCAATGACTCCACTGACGGATGGCGAGCGGGTAGGATGCCGGGTTCAAGCCCGTGTGGCCCCGGACTCCAGCCTGTGCAGAGTCGGTTGAGACCCGGTGCCACTGCGGCGGTGTCACGGCGCCATTCGGCGCTGCGTCGATTCAACACCCTGGACGGAACCCACTCATGCTTCCACCCACCGGCCTGGCGAGTCTCCCGAGACTTCGCGACTATCGCAGCCTGCGCGAGAGCAGCTACGACCGCACCGGCGGCAACCGCGACTGGGTGGACATCAACCCCGGCGAAACGCGGATCATCGCCGACCTGAAAGGTCCCGGCTGTATCCGCCACATCTGGATGACCATGTGGTACCCCGACGACAAGGACCACAATCACCACCTGCGCCGGACGGTGCTGCGGATCTTCTGGGACGACTGCCCGGAGCCCAGCGTCGAATGCCCCATCGGCGATTTCTTCGGGCTCGGGCACGCCATGCGCAGGAACTTCGTCACCGCCGTGCTGTCCATGAGCCCCCAGGACGGGCGGGCCTTCAACAGCTACTGGCCGATGCCGTTCTGCCGCCGGGCCCGCATCGAGATCGAGAATCCCGGCCCGGGGGTCGGATCGCATTACTACTACGTCGATTACGAAGCGTACGATTCACCCGCCATGCTGGACGGGATGGGGTTCCTGCACACCCAGTGGCGCCGCGAGAACCCCACCGAGGGCTGGGGCGAAGAGCACGATCACCTGCGCAAGACGGACGCCGAGGAATGGCGGCGGCTGATGCACTTCGGCGGTGATCCGCGGGCCGTGAACCTGTCCAATCGCGACAATTACATCATCCTCGACGCCCGCGGCGACGGCATCTTCTGCGGGGCCCACCTGGACGTGGACATCTTCGAGCCCCAGCGCAACCCCTGGTTCGGCGAGGGCGACGACATGATCTTCATCGACGGCGAGACCTGGCCGCCCTCACTCCACGGCACCGGCACCGAGGACTGGTACAACTGCGCGTTCGGACCCGACCAGGAGTACCACGGGCCCTACCACGGCATCCTGCTCTACAACGGCACCCCGGAGAACTGGGACACCAGGTGGTTCGGCAAGCAGTCGGTCTACCGCTACCATGTCGAAGACCCCATCCGCTTCCGCAAGTCGATCCACGTCTCCGTCGAACACGGCCACGCCAACAAGCT
>CAYVVX010000662.1:0-314 GCA_964455315.1 uncultured Planctomycetales bacterium
CGGCCACGAATTCACCACCTTCTGCGACATACCCTCGGCACCCGCCACGTTCCCCGCCGCGTCCACGCTCACCAGGGCGAATCCGAACCGCCCGAACACGTGCGGACGCGTCTCGAACACCGCCGCCCCGGCCGGATACCCCTGCTCATCCAGCAGATGCGTGCCCTCCAGGTGCCCCTCGAGAGACCCGACGTCCACATGCCACGTCGCCATGTGCCCGCCGCTCAAATGCCCGCCGCCCTCCACCGCATGGCGGCGAAAGAGCTGCCGTCGCGTCGTGATCGGCCGGCTCCAGTCGACGGCCCCGTCGGCCC
>CAYVVX010000662.1:324-3419 GCA_964455315.1 uncultured Planctomycetales bacterium
GTATGCAAATCCGCTCCACCGGCCACTCCTCACCAACCGCCCACCTCCACCGCACCAAGCATCATCTTCACGTCCTCACCTCTCACCGCTCGCTTTTCACCTCTTACCTCTCACCTCTCACCTCTCACTCTCTCACTTCTGAAATCTCAGATCTCAAATCTCAAATCTCCTCGCTCTTCATCCCCGCAACCTCCAACTCCGTCTCATACCGCCCCTCGCGCAGCACAAACCCCCGCTCCATCACCACCGGCCAGGGCCCCGCCGTCCCCGCGCCCATCGACAACCGCAACTGCCGGCCGCACAACTCCGCAATACGGTCCCCCAACACGTAACCCGTCTCCACCCACGGAATCGCCGGCACACTCACCACGCGCACGGCGCCCCGCTCCGCACCAAGCCGTGCCGCCTCCGCCGCGATCGCCGCCGAATCGTCACGCTCTGCCGCAGCGTCGCTCCCCGTGCCGCCCGCGCTGCCCCGCGCATACGCGAAGCCCGTGCGGCTCGACACCACCGCCACGTCCCGCTGCTGCCGATCATCCGTCGGCCCCAGCCACCGCCCGATCAATCGGTCGTCCCCTTCCACCACCGCCGTGACCCGCACCCGGAACACTTGGTCCACCAGTGCGTACCACATGTTTAGCGACGCCGGGTCCACTCCCGCCGGTGCAATCTCGGTCGGATTCTCGCAGTCAAAGTATATCCCTGCGCGATCGGCCAGGATCCGCACGCCCCCCGCGGGCTGCTGCCAGGTCGCGCCCCCGTCAAAGCTCACCTCAACCCGCGCCTGCCCCGCCCCGCCCGCCGACGACAACGGCGCCAGCAGCCGTCGCGGCCGCGCCATCCACCCGCGCGCCTCCGCGCCGACCACTTGTGTGAAATCAAACCGCCCGTACGCGTCAAACGGCGCATACCGATCATACAGCGAACCCGCGAACGCCCCGTCCTCGTTCAGCACCCATCGCCGGGCCACGTTCGGGTCCAGCCGGAACAAACTCCCCTGCCGATGATACCTCTGGAACCAAGCGTACTGCTGCGCCGCGCCGCCCACACCTTCCACCTGCGCCGGAGTCAGCGCCAGCGCCTTGGCATAGCCGCGCAACGCGGGCGGCACATCGTCCAGCAGGTCCGTCACCACCCAGCCCGGCCACAGCGGCAGCGTCACCTCGTACCGCTTCACCCCTCCCAGGACCACCACATCGCCGGGTGACGCGCGATGGTCCCATGCCGCCTCGCCGCGATGCGTGTTGTTCTCCAGCAGCGTCGACTCCGCCGAGCCCGCCGCCGGCTCGAAGTAGCGGCTTCCATCTTCCCGACGACCGCCCCGCGCCAGCAACAGCCGCTTCATCGGCCCCGACGTCGCCGACCAGGCCCGCAACCGGCTCCGCACCCGCCCCACGACCAGCTCCGACTCCAGCGACAACCGCACCCGCGACGCCTCACTCCACAGCGCCAGCGCTTCAACCAGCGTCGTCGCCTCGCACGCCAGCGACACCGGCTCCCGCATCAGCATCGCACTCAGCCCGTCGCCGGCCACGGCCACCTCCCCGGCGGCCGCCGCCGTCACCGCCCACAGTTCGTCGATAAGCCCCCGCGCTTCCTTCGGAAGGTGATGCCACAGCAGGTAGCGCAGCGCCTCGCCACAGGTCCACTGCTCCCCGCCGCCGTCCCAGGCGAACACTGCCACGCGCCGCGCGACACCCGCGCTGTCGGATACCACCAGCGGCGTCGTCGCCTTGTTGCCCAGCCCATCCGGGTTGAACACGCACGGCAGCGCCGTCACCACCGCGCTCGCGGATGCGAACCGCGCCGGATCCGCCGCCAGCCCCGCCTCGATCTCCAGGCTCCGCACCCGCCGCCCGTGAACCTGCCCCGCCGCGCGACGGCTCAGCCGGGCGAGTACGTCCTCCGCATCAAACGCATACCATTCGCGATCCCGCCCGAACCGCCCGTCCCATCCGCAGCTCTGCACCGGCGGATACCCGTCGAAGAGCACTGCCCGGGCCGCTTCATCCCCCTCGCCGGTGGTAATCAGCACCCGCCGATCCGGGTGATAACGCCGCCGCGCTTCCTCCCCGTCGAAACTGTCATCCAGCCGCACCGCCACCCTCGCCGTGCTCTCCCGCCCGACCGGCCGCTGCCGGATCGCCTCCACCCCCAGCCGCCCGTCCACCTCGAACGTTCCCGATCCGGGAAACCGTTCGACCTGTACCAGCAGCCGGTCCGCCGGCTCCATCACTCGTCGCTGCCCACCCCGCACCGCATCCCCCCGTGTCGTCACCGCCCGCACCAGCAAATCGCTCTACGGGTCAGCCCGGTTCTCTCATCGGGCGCTCACGTTCCGCTCCCCAGTTGCACAAACTCCATCCGAAACCCCTGCACCACCTCGCCCGTCCACGCGTCCCGCCGCCGCGCTCCCACCCGCTCGAAGGCCCGCGCAGCACAATCCGCATACGCCCGCCCGGTCTCATCCACCATCTCGCCCGGCCCCGACCCCAGCATCGCCTCCATCGCCGCCTCGAGCCCGCTCAGCGCCATCTCGTCCGTCGCCCGCAGCCGACCGCTCCAGGCCAGCACGCGCTCGCTCATCCCACCGTCCTGTCCGAACCCGCCATCCACCCCCGGAAACGCGAACACCGACACCGCCCGCCGCAGGCTCCCCCGCTCCACCCGCACTTCGCTCGCCGCTCCCGCCGGCGCGCTCCCCGCGAAGGTCACCGCCTGGATCGCACCCGTTGACGCCGCACGAAAACTCAACGCGCCCAGCGCCATCCCGTCAGTCCCGGCGCTGAAGCTTTCATCCAGCGGCTCCAGGCGAAACGCCCCGCCGATCAACGCCCCCGACAGCGCCGCCGAGATCGCGTCACACACCGCCAGCAGTCCCACCCCCTCCGGCCCGCCGACCCGCGACTCCCCCGCGTCGCGATGACTCCGCGTCGCCACCAGCACCCGCATCACCACCGCGCCGCCGTCCGACTTCCCCGCTTCCACCCCATCCAGAACCACATGCGCTGCCGGCATCCGCTCCCGCGCTAACTCCGCCGTCAACACCTTCCGATCCGCGGGCGTCGCCGCCCGCACCGTCGCCAGCAATGACC
>CAYVVX010000663.1:0-3416 GCA_964455315.1 uncultured Planctomycetales bacterium
GAGGAGACACCTTCGGGGGCGTTCAGCCTGGCGAGTTCCTCCGGCGACTGCCCTCTCGCCAGACACACCAGTCCCGCGTCCCTGGCCAGGGCCGCGACCAGCGGCTCGATGGACAGATACGCGTTGGTGGTGTGGAACACCAGCACGCCTCCCGGTGCCAGCTTGGAAAGGTACAGCCGCATGGCCTCGCGGGACAGCAGGTGGGTCGGCACCGCGTCGGAACTGTAGGCGTCCAGCAGCATCAGCCCGTAGGCGCCGTCGTCCACCGCCGCCAGGGTCAGCCGGCCGTCGCCGAGGATGATCCCGTACTCCCCGCGACAGTCGTGCAGGAACGTGAAGTACGCCGGATTCTCCGCGATCCGGGCCACCTGCGGGTCGATCTCGTGAAACACGTAGCGCTGTCCCGGTTCGGCGTACGCGGCCACCGCCCCGACGCCGAGCCCGATGATACCGACGCGTTCGCACCCGGGGCCGAAGGCGGTGAACGCCTGCCCGATGGGCCCTCCGCGCCAGTAGTACGCCAGCGGTTCAAACTGCGCCGGCGGGACCGACCGCTCGGTGCCGTGCAGAATGGTGCCGTGGTAGAAGAAGTGGGCCCCGCCGTCGGCCGTGGCGACCACGCGCTTCACACCGAAAAAGTTGCGGAGCATGACCAGGCGGTTGTCGTCCTCCTGGCGGGCGAACAGGAAGAACGCCGCCAGCGTCACCGCGAAGCCGAGTCCGAACCGCAGCGGCCGGTTCCGGAACATGAACAGCACCACCGCGGTGATGGTCCACACCGCGACCAGCGCCAACCATGTGCTGCGGAACGGCGTCCTGCCCAGCCAGAGCACCAATCCGGGCACCAGGACGCCCATCACCGCCGGCCACAGCAGGTCAAATTGCCCCGCGCGCCGTGAGGCGGGCGAGGGATGATCCGCGCGGGCCCCGCGAATCGCCGCCGGTGTCAGCAGCGCCGCCACGAGCATCATCAGCGGGTACTCGATCACGTTGGTGAAGACCACCGGGGCCACGATCGCGTTGAACGCCCCGCCGAGCACGCCGCCGAGCGACATGAGCAGGTAGTACCGGGTCAGGTGCTCCGGCCCGGGCCGATCCGCGGCCAATTCGCCGTGGCAGATCATCGCGGCCAGGAAGAACATGACCAGGTGGGCCAGCATCACCCGCCAGACGATCTCGGGGAAGCTCAGGAAGAACAGCGGCGCCAGCAGCAGCAGCACCAGCGGAAACACCTGCACGAGCAGCTCACGCGACAACAGCGCCCGCCGCGCGAACACCAGCACGAAGGTCAGCAGGTACAGCCCCAGCGGGATCACCCACAGCAGCGGCATCGACGCCAGGTTGGTGGTCACGTAGGTGGTGACTCCCAGCATCAGGCTCGACGGCACCGCGGCCAGCACCAGCCAGCGGACCTGCCGCCGAAGGAGAAGCGAGTTCGCGAGGAGATTACCTGCGGGCATGTCGGATGCTTCCGGTGTGGCACCGGCATTTCGCCCGTCTCCGTAGCGTCCGGCCCCCGTGCCGGGCGTTTCGTGTGGAACTCGCCGGTGGCTGACCGCAGCGGCGGCCGGTTGAGGAGCGTTACCCCTGCGGCGAGCTCGAGACGCGATGCGATTGGGCCTCTCGGCCGATCTGGGTTGTGCTGCGGGCCTGGATGTTTCGCCGCGCCGCCCGCTCCGCCAGAGGGCCAGCCCGCATCCGCTCACCATTGCGATCAGCAGCACATAGCCGCCGGTCCACAGCCGGCTCTGACCGTCGATGGGCAGCAGCCGTTCGATGATCAGCGGGTAGGCCGCCAGCGCCAGCAGGCTCCCGGTGTTGCTCGCGGCGTAGAGGAAGTAGGGGTCCGCGGCCGCGGGATGGTCCGTGTCGGCCAGCCAGCGCTGCAGCAGCGGGGCGGTGCTGGAGACGACGAAGAGGGGCAGTCCGGCGATGAGCAGCAGTTGGATCAGGAGCCAGAGGATCGGCCCGCGCTCGGCGGGCGGGGCGATGCCCGGCGGCAGCCCGATGGGCAGCAGGACCAGCGGCAGAAGCAGCACGACGAGATGCAGCTTCGCCTGCCGCCGCGGGCCCAGCAGGGTGGTGCTCAGGTGCGTGTAGAGGTAGCCGAGCAGCAGCGTGGCCTGGAAGAACACCATGCAGGTGTTCCACACCGCCGGCGTCCCGCCCAGCAGCGGCAGGACCATCTTGCCGACCATCGGCTGGACTGCGAAGAGCAGCAACGCGCTGAGCAGCAGGGTGAGGGCGTAGAGGGGGATCATGCGAAGTGGGAAGTCTCCAGTTTCCAGTAGACGGTAAACAGTTCGCAGTCAGCAGCCCGCTCCCGGTCCTTTCTCAGCACTCAGCACTCAGCACAAAGAACTCAGCACCTTCCGCCCGCTCGTCACCCGGAACGCATCACGTCGCCGGTATGATACCGGGATTGCGGCCGGCGACGAGGCGGCCGGGGTGCCCGCCGGGGACGGGGGAGGAGCTGGAGCGGTGCGCCGGGCCTGGGGCGCTGCCGGCAGGGAATGCCGCCGCCTTCGTGGTATAATGGTCTGGGTTCGAGGGAGTACGACGCATGAACGAAGCGAAACTGCTGGAACGCATCGTGGTGAACCCCCAGATCTTCGGGGGCAAGCCGATCGTGCGCGGGCACCGGCTGGCGGTTGAGCATGTGCTGGGGATGCTCGCGGCCGGCGACACCGCGGCGACTCTCCTGGACAACTACCCCTGGATGGAGCATGAGGACATCCAGGCTTGCCTGCTTTTCGCCCAACGGGCGGTGGGAAACGAGCGCATTGAACCGCTGGAGATCGTGTCCGGAATCTCCGAATGAAGCTCCTGCTGGATGCCTGCATCGGGCGCTGGGCGAAGGAAGCGTTGGAAGTCGCCGGCCATGATGTTGCCTGGGTGGGGGGATGGCCTGAAGATCCCGGTGATTCTGCCGTGTTGTCCGTCGCCCACGCTGAGCGCAGAATCCTGGTGACGCTTGATCGGGATTTCGGCGAACTCGCCGTCCTGCAGGGTCAGGCACATTCGGGGATCATCAGGCTGGTGAACGCTCCCGCCCGGCAACATGCCCCGATATGCATCCAGGTGTTGGACAAGCACGCGGCCGAGTTGCTTCTCGGTTCGATCGCAACCGTTGAACCTGGCCGGGTCCGAATTCGCAGGCCTGACGAATGAATCTCTCCCCCCTCCTTCGGCTATAATGCCCCCGCTCGCCCGGGCCGCAGCGGTGCGGGTGATTCGCCGTAGCGCCTTTGAGGAACCACACGGAATGTCCACGGAATCCGCCCCTGAGCGAACGCATTTCATCCAGGATATCGTCAACGAGCACAACCGCTCGGGCCGTTTCGGCGGGAAGGTCATCACCCGCTTTCCGCCCGAGCCCAACGGCTACCTGCACATCGGGCATGCCAAGAGCATCT
>CAYVVX010000664.1:0-3412 GCA_964455315.1 uncultured Planctomycetales bacterium
GATGGTATATGGCTGGCTGACTACGCACAATCCTCGCCGCCGGCCGCTGCCCGGCGTTCCGCCGCCTTGACCTGAGCCAGCAGGAGAGCCCTTGTCTTCTCCAACCCGGGCGACCCACCCTTCGATGCCGCTTCGATCTGATCGATCAGGATGAGGACTTGCTTTTTCTCGGCCAAGGTTCCGCCCCCGCGAGCGTGCGCAACAGTACGGTCGTATTCCTGCTTCAACGTCTTCACATACCGTCGAGCCTTGCGGCATTCCGGGCATCGCGTTGGATGTGAATCAACATAGAAGCGGTACTCCTCGAACCAGGCGCGCTGCTCATCGGCAGTCCATGTAAACGGCATCCTGCAGTCCCAGCAGAGGAAATCGGCATCGATATACCAGTGGCGAGGGCATGTCGAGTAATTCTGCAGGCCCACATTGGCTCGCACGGCGCTGGCATAATCAAGCTGTACAGCCCCGAAGAAAAAGTACTTGGGTACGTGTCGTGGATCCGTTTCGCCGAAACCGATGTTTGGAACCATTCTACACCCAGCCCTTTGCTTAACCAATATTGCCGCAGCCGCCTTACCGCCCAGCGCCCGAACTGCATGCTCGGACCGTTCCGGCCGATGCGTCGAGCCGGGGGCTGGTTAATGGAAAACGGGCGACCCCCGGGCCCACGAGGGAACGGGGGTCGAGAAGGGGTCTCAGTTTTCAGAGTTGGTGGGCACGGCCCACCCTACGGCTCGTGCGTCAATCGATTAACGCACTCCTTGGGGATTCAGGACTCAGCACCCAGCACTCAGCAGTTCCTATCGATCGCCGAGATTGATCCACACCGTCTTCACCTCGGTGTAGTTGTTCAGCGCGTCCTTGCCGCATTCGCGACCCTGGCCCGAGAACTTGTACCCGCCGAACGGCGCCGCGGGGTCGAAGGTGTTGTAGCAGTTCACCCAGACGGTGCCGGCGCGGATGGAGTCGGCCAGGGCGTGAGCCTTGGTGATGTCCCTGGTCCACACCGCGGCTGCGAGGCCGTAGATGGTGTCGTTGGCCTCGCGGGCCACGTCGCGCATGTCGCGGAAAGGCAGCACGGTGACCACCGGCCCGAAGATCTCCTCCTGGGCGATGCGCATGGAGTTCTTCACCCCGGTGAAGATGGTCGGCTTGATGAACCAGCCGCGGTCGCCGTGGCGCTCGCCGCCGGTGACACAGCGGGCCTTGTCCTGGTTCTTGCCGATGTCGATGTAGCTGAGCACCTTGTCGAACTGCTCCTTGGACACCTGGGCGCCCTGCTCGGTGGCCGGGTCGAAGGGGTCGCCGAGCTTGCGCTGCTCGGCCTTCCTGGCGAACTTCTCGACGAACTCGTCATGCACGCCCTGCTCGACGAACAG
The DNA here is from genome assembly GCA_964455315.1 of uncultured Planctomycetales bacterium. Lineage (GTDB taxonomy): Bacteria > Planctomycetota > Phycisphaerae > UBA1845 > PWPN01 > CAYVVX01. The sequence continues at coordinate 1,377 of CAYVVX010000664.1, forward strand.
CCGGCTGCCGGCGCAGCAGACCTCGCCCTGGTTGAAGAAGATACCGGCCATCGCGCCGTTGACCGCCTGGTCGATGTCCGCGTCGGCGAAGACCACGTTGGGGCTCTTGCCGCCCAGCTCGAAGGTGATCCGCTTGAGCGTGTCGGCCGCGTTGCGCATGATGATCCGGGCGGTCTCGTAGTGCCCGGTGAAGGCGATCTTGTCCACGTCCTTGTGCTTGACCAGGGCGTCGCCGGCGGTCTCGCCAAAGCCGTTGATGATGTTGATCACGCCCTCGGGGAAGCCGGCTTCCAACGCCAGCTCGCCGAGCCGCAGCGCGGTCAGCGGGGTCTGCTCGGCGGGCTTGAGGATGACGGTGTTGCCGGTGGCCAGGGCCGGGCCCCACTTCCAGGTGGCCATGAGCATGGGGAAGTTCCACGGGATGATCTGCCCGCAGACGCCCACCGGCTCGCGCCTGGTGTAGCAGAAGAAGTTACCCATGGCCCGGTCGACCGGGATGGTGTCGCCGGTGACCTTGTCGGCCCAGCCGCCGTAGTAGCGGAAGGTGCGGATGACCAGCGGCAGGTCCGCGGCCAGCACCTCGCCGATGGGCTTGCCGTTGTTGAGCACTTCCAGCGCGGCCAGCTCCTCCTGGTTCTTCTCGATGAGATCGGCGAGCTTGAAGAGCAGCTCGCCGCGCTCGCGGGCGCTGAACTTCGACCAGGGGCCCTCGAAGGCCTTCCGCGAGGAAGCCACCGCGGCGTCGACGTCGGCCGCCTCGCTGGAGGCGACCTGGGCGATGATGTCACCGGTGGATGGGCTGTAGGTCTCGAAGGTTTTGCCCGACCTGGCGTCGACCCACTTGCCACCGATCAGGTTCCTGGTCTGCTTGACCTTGGGGGGAGCGATTCTGGCAGCGACCATGTCGATACCTCCTCTGAAAGTTGTTGTAAGACGGTCCGATCCGTTCCGATCCCTTCCCCTCCACCCGTCGCACGCGACGGGGCTGAACAATGTCATCGCGCGGTCGGCGGGGCTGAACCGTCAGCTCACCCGCCGCAGCTTGGTGACCCGCCCGTCCGGCACCCACTCGACCACGTAAATGTTGCCGGCCCGATCCCAGCACGCATCGTGCGGGGCGATGAACTTCCCTTCCACGCGCTTCTCGTGCGGCACGTTGGGATAGCCCTCGGGCTTCTGCCAGTCCTTGTTGTCGTCGCCCAGGTGAGCGATGAGCTTGTTGTGCCTGTCGAAAATGGTCACCCGGCTGTGCAGATCGGGGATGAGCAGGTCGCCCTTGCGGATGCGGAAGTGGCACGGGTAGCGCAGGTCGTCAGTGACGAAGCGGAGGTGTTTGCCGTCGAGCGTGAAGTACTGCAACCGCACGTTGGCCCGGTCGGCGACCACGATCTCGGGCTTGCCGCCGCGATCGTCGATCCAGATGCCGTGCGGGCAGTTCATCTGCCCCGGCTCGCTGCCCTTGCCGCCCCAGGAACGGACGTACTCGGCCTTCGCGTCGTACTGGTGAATCCAGCTCTGCCCGTAGCCGTCGGCGACGTAGAAGCCGCCGTCCGGGGCCATGGCGATGTTGGTGGGCACGTACTTGTCCGCGGTGGGATACACCTCGGGCAGATCCGGCGGGCCCTTCTCCCAGACCACCTCGCCGTCCAGGGTGGTCTTGAGAATCTTGTGCTGGCTGGTCGGAGCGAGGTACAGGTACTCGGTCTCCCCCTCCTTGTGGAGGGTCATGCCGTGGGCCCCGGGCAGATCCTTGCCCCAGCTCTTGATGAACCTGCCGTCGGCGTCGAAGATGCACACCGTGTCGCCGGTGGGGCTCTGGTTGTGGATGATCATCCGCCCCTGGCCGTCCTCGAAGACGCCGTGCGTGTTGCCGAACTTCCTGCCCTCGGGCAGTTTCGGCCAGTCGCGGACCAGCTCGTAGGTGTGCTCGCCGCGCCCCAGCACCGGCGGCTTGGCGCCGGCCTTGTCCGAACCCTTGAGCATCGCCGCCGGCAGCGCGGCCGCGACCGCTCCCGCTCCGTGTCCTTTGACCACCG
>CAYVVX010000665.1:0-3403 GCA_964455315.1 uncultured Planctomycetales bacterium
AGGGCGATGATCTCCGCCTCCAGCCGCTCGATCGTCGCCCGCTCCGACTGCCGCTCCGTCGACTTGCCCATCGTGCATCCTTTCTATGTAGGGTGGGCCGTGCCCACCATCTCACCCGAACAGCGGCATCGCCGCATCCTTGGTCTCGTCCACGAACGTTGATGGCCGCTGCGCCTTCGCGATCCGTCGCACGGCCATCCGCGCGTAATCCTCCGACAGCTCGCACCCGATGAACCGCCGCCCGAGCCGCCACGCCGGTGGTGCCGCTGCCCGCGAACGGATCGAACACCGTGCACGGCACCGGATCGCCGGCGTCGCACGCGCAGCCCGGCCGCCAGGCGACCGTGCGACTCAGTGTGGTATGCCGCTGCGGATCGCGATTGCCGCAGATCATCCCGTTGTGTTCCTGGTACGGGCTGTCGGCATGAATCGCGGCCCGCGCGACCACCTTGCTTCTCGTGCCCGGACGGGTCGCCTTGCGCTCCTTGGCCACCACCCGCCGCCACGGCGCCCCGCACGCCGGACAGCAGCCCTTTTCACTGGTGCCCGCCTTGATGCACGGCTCAACCAGCTTCTGCGGGTAGGTGGCGAAATGGGCGCCAGGAAACGCCTCGCTGGGAACGGTCCAGACGGAACGAAGATTGCGAGACTCCGGGTGATAGCGTCCACCTTGAGCCTCCATCCACGCGTTCACCTTCTCGCCGGCACTTTCACGACCATTCCCCTTTCGCGGGACCGTGTTCACGGTCAGCGTCTTGGCAGAAATAGGCAGCTTGGTCGACTCCGCATCGTAGAAGTATCTTTCCCGCTTGGTCAGTAGAAACACGTACTCATGCGCCTTCGTCGGCCTGTCCGTCACGCTCTCCGGCATGGGGTTCGGCTTCGACCAGATGCAGTCGCTTCGCAGCCACCACCCCTCCGCCTGCAACGCGAACGCCAGCCGCCAGGGAATGCCGACCAGGTCCTTTGGCTTGAGGCCCTGCGGGACTCCGGCACTGTGCCGTTTACCGCGGTTCGCACGGCCATCGTTGAAGTCAGATCCATCGGCACACGGTTTACTTGCGTAACTGTCCCCCATGTTCACCCAGCACACCCCATCGGCCCGCAGCACGCGCCGCACCTCGCGAAACGCCTGCACCATGCTCGCCACGAACGCCTCCGGCGTTTCCTCGAGGCCCAGTTGCCCCTCCACGCCGTAGTCGCGGAGCCCCCAATAGGGCGGCGACGTGACCACGCAATGCACCGATCCGTCGGCCAGCGGGATCCGCAGACTGTTGCCCACCACGATCATGAATCACCCTTGCCCACGGATCACACAGATACACACAGATTCACGACCAATCAGGAATGCAAGAAGGTTGGAAAAACCCATTGATTCATTGGTATTTTCATGCTTTCCTGCCTTCATGATTTCATCCCATTCATCTGCGTCATCTGCGGGCACCTCTTCTCCGTGCCCTCTGTGCCTCCGTGGTTCAATCCTCATCGCTCCGTCACCAAATACGGCCGACCATCCGGCGACGTCAGTCCGCCCGCCGGCGATGCCGTCGACGGGGTCAGCTTCCGCCACGCGTCGATGATGTCCGCGGTGATCAGCTCCACCCGCCGCACGTAGGCCAGCCCGCGCTGCATGACTTCGCAATCGAGGTAGTGATTGGGCAGCCCGTCGTGCTTGAGGATCCACCGCTCCACCGGCGGCCCGCCGCTCTTGGGCCGCACGCCCACCTTGTGCTCGGCGGCCATCTGCCGGTTATAGTCGTCGTCGTCGATCGGGTTCAGCTCCCACGCCTCGGTGATCTCGTCCTCCAGCCGCCGCCCCAGCTCCGCCGCCAGCCAGTCCTTGATCGCGTCGGTGTCCATCTGGTAGTACCACGCCTCCACGTCCGCGCCGCCCGATTTGAAGTCCACCCGCCGCGGCTCGACCATGCGGGCCATCTGCCTGCGAAACCGCCCGTGCACGCCGTAGCCTCTCAGCGGGAACACCCGCGGATCGTGGCGCGACAGCGCGTAAATCTCGTCCGGCAGAAAACCGCAGTCGATGCCCACCGCATCCACCAGGATGGGCGTATACGCGTCCCCCTCGAACGGCCAGGGCGTCGCGAAGGCCAGCTCGCGGACCTTTTTGAGGCCATCGGCCAGCGTCGCCGCCGGCAGCAGGCCGTGATCGATCCGCCGGCTGCGCATCTGCGGGCCCCACGCCCGCACCACGTAATAGAGCCGGTCCGCCTGCACATCGACGGTCATCAGCAGCTTGCCGGTCCACGCGGGCAGCCGCCGCGCCGGCCAGCTCGCCCGCTGACTCTTCTCCGCGAACGCCGACGCATGACTGCTGGCCGTCTGGTGCACGAACACCCGGCCCAGGTCGCTGTTCACGAAGTCCATCAGCAGATCGATGTACGGCTTGACCCGCAGGAACTTCGCGGCCAGCTCCCAGCAGCGCACCCACAGGAACGGCATCGACTCGATCACCATCGCCACATGCACCGCCCGCTCCAGCCCGCGCATCAGGATCCCGCCCATGGGCACGTCCGCGTCCACGTCATCGCCCCGCCGGATCTGCTCCACCGTCGCCCAGCACCCCTTCCGTACCACCGCGGGCTTGTCCCGCTCGCGGATGCGATGCCGGCACGCCTCGTCCGGGCACTGATACCAGGCGTCCTTCTCGCTCTCCACGTGCCGCGACAGGGCCAGGTCGTCGGCCGCGCCGATCTCCTCGCGCTTCGGCCAGCGCACCTGCTCCCAGGCCAGCTCGAACCGCTTCCCGCATCCCGGGCAGGGCACGAAATACCGCAGCACGATGTCCGCCATGGCCACCAGCCGGGCGATCACCCCGTCATCCGTGGTCGGCGTGGAGATGTTGATGATCAGGCTCTTGTCCATGTACGTTTTCACGCGCTGCTCGGCCAGCGCCATCGGGTTGGCCTCCCGGCCGGAATACATCGCGTTCTTGTCCACCTCCTCGTTGATCAACAGGCGCACCGGGTGCGACGCCAGCGACGTGGGCGAGCCCGACCAGGCCAGCCACAGCAGAAAACCCGTGGTGGTGGCGATGCACGACTTGGTCGCGTCCGAGCGATCCTCGCCGAGAATGGCCGCCAGCGCGGGCGTGTCCCGAAAGAACGACAACAACCGCCGCTGAACGGTCTCCTGCCCCTTGTCCCGGGTGGGAAACACCAGCATGGCTGGGTCCGGGTCGGTGGTGGCCATGCAGCCGACGATGTTGCGCACGAACTCGCTGAATCCGCCCTGGGCCGGCTTCTGGATGGTCAGCTTGCGGATCCCGGGCAGCGTCGGGGCCTGCATCACCCCCACGCCATACGGCGCGTTGCTGTTCCGCCACGGCCCCGGCCGGGGCGACTGACCGGGCGGCAGATCGCGATGCCGCTCCGCCCACACCGCCGCG
>CAYVVX010000666.1:0-3399 GCA_964455315.1 uncultured Planctomycetales bacterium
CAGCCGGAGATCATCGAGAACGACAAGGGCCTGCTCATCGACTTCAAGATCATCGGATCGAAGGTCGGCGGGCAGCCGGCGACTCCGTCGCTGACGCTCAACCTCGGCGACATCGCACCCGGCGGCCTCAAGGTCGTTCAGTGGCTGATGACTGCCACGCTGCAGGGTGAGTTCATCCGTTACGCCGCCAGCTTCGAGCACGTGAACCCGCTGGGCATCGAGGAGCTCTCGCTTGTCGACTCGGTCTCCATCCACGAGTTGAACCACGCCGTGCGCATCGACATACCCGCCGATGACGGCATCCCCGACTTCCTGGTCAACGACACTGTCGATCTCGAACTTCTGCCCGACGTGCTCTACAGCAGCGACGGCGCACTGCTGCCGGTGACACCGGTCACGTCCGGCACAATCGACGCGCCGCCGACCTCCGGCGATCCCGTCGCCATGCTGACGGCGCCGGCCACCGCGGGTTGGGGCTACTATCGGGTGGATTATCCGGTGGATCCGGACTTCGAGTTGATCGGCGTGACCCGCTCCGACGGGCGGCAGATTCTCCTCGGTGACAACGCCTGGGTGACCCGGCGGATCATCCGGCTGCAGGGCCAGCCGCCCGCCGAGGAGAGTTTCCTGCACCTGCTGGACTATAACAGCACCGGCTCCTATGAACTCATGTACGCCCTGACCGCGCCCGGTGCGCCGACGATCGGCGACACCACCGCGTACACCGTCCAGCTTGTGGGCGTCGGCACGGTATTCCCGGACGTTGTCGAGCACGCCGTTCATGAGGAGACCACCGGGCTGTACGTCGGGCCCGATGGCACGCTGCAGGCGGCGCCCTTCTGGCAGCCGCGCGATGACTGGAGCAATACCCTGATCGCCGGCCTGGCGCCGCTGACCGCCTACGAGTTCAGCGTCAAGGCCCGACCCGGCGGCCAGGAGACCGGCCTTGGACCGGCGGCTCCGGCGACGACCAGGAGGGCGGGCGATGTCAACGGCGACGGCGTCGTGAACATTCTGGACCTGACCGCAGTCAAGACCGCGCTCGGCACTCAGCAGGGTCAACCAGGCTTTGACCCCCGATCCGACGCCAACAATGATGGCAAGATCACCTTCGCGGACCTGGGTCTGGTCAAGCGAGGGTTGTTCCAGTGAGGGTTGAGGCATGAGTTGGATTTCAAAGTTACTCCCGGCCGCGCTGCTCGCCGGCGGCGCTCTGGCGGGTTCCGCGCGCGGTGCTGACTACCGGGTGAAGCCGTCGGTCGCCGACGTGCTTCCGGGGGACACTGTCCCCATGTGGGTCGAGGTCGCGACCATCGCCGGCGACAACCTGGTCGGCATCGGCCACTACTCGTTCGCCGTCGATCTGTCCGTTACCGGCACGGCCGGCGCGGACGGCAGCGCCGTCAGCAACGTCCAGATCAACGAAGCGGTTTTCGACGACACCGATTTCAACGTCATCGGCGCGCCGTCGGGCCCTGGTTTCATCGGCACCGGCGGGGTCATTGACGATGTCTTCGGACCCAACCCCGGCGGCGTGGTCGGTGATGTGATCCTGCTGTTCTCCTTCGACCTCGCCGTTCCCGCGCTCGCTCAACCGGGCGATGTCATCGTCATCACTCCCTCCGAAGGGTTCCTGGAGTCGCTCACCGTCAACGCCGGCTTCGACAACGTCGATCCCCAGTCCTTCGGCACCGCGGCGCTGACCGTCGTCCCGGAACCGGCGACGCTGAAGTTGCTGGCCCTCGCGGGGACGCTCGCCATCGCCCGCCGCCGGATGCGGCCTGCCTGACGGCATCGATCAACAGTTCTGGCGGAGCCCTCGGTTCATCCCGGCCGCCGTTGCTGTCACCCACTCAGCCTGCGCGGCACCCGACGCCCGGATGCCCCCGTTCTCCCCCTGGCGGGACCTGAGCAGGCTTCCAATTCGTTGTCTGGAATCGGCCGCATAGCCTGTATAATGGGAATCATTGCAGTTCGGGCCCGCTCATCTTCTGTTGCCGGGAAAAACCATGCAGGCCACGTTGACCTCGCGGATCGCAGCACTCCTGGCCGGGCCGCTGCCCATGAAGCCGCAGACCCAGCGGCAATTGGCGCAGCATCTCTCGGAGCACAACACCGACCTGGTCTCATTCCTGCGCAGGGCGCCGGAACTCCTCGAGGATTTCGAGATGGAGATTCTGTTCGGCCCGCTCTTCACCCCCGGGCTGGACCAGCGCGCCCGTTTCGCGGACCTGCTGTGGGAGGGGTCCCTGACTGGAGAGCAGTTGGAGCAGGTGGTGGATGAGGTATGCCGGCAGCGGTCGCACACCACGATCGCCCTGCCCGAGGGCGGGGAAGCGTCCTTGATCCTGCACCGGGTGCTGGTGGAGCGTTATGTCCGGCTGTTGCGGCTCGAGGCGGGACCTGACACCCTCACCGCTGCGACACTTCGCGACGCGCTGCCGGAGGAGCTTCAGCCGCTCGGCATCGCGCTGATGTGCGAACACGGACTCACGCCGCGGCACCAGTCCTGGCTCGCGGGCTTCATCGGTCACATGAACGGTCGACGCGCTCTCTCGCGCGGACTGCTCGAGGATCTGGTGCGGTTCATCGCCGCCCAGCCCGACCTGGAGCCGTTGGCACTGCGCTCCGCCGCCGAAGCGCTGCTGCGCGCGACCCGGGGATCGGCCGCGTTCACCGCCGGCGGCCACGCCTACTGGTCGCCCGATGTGGCTCAGCATCACCACTACCGCGGCCAGGGCAGGGTGGATCAGGTTCGCCTCCGGCAACAGCAGGCCGAGGTTGAACATCTGACCGCCATTGTTGAGGATCTTCGGGCTCTTGAAGCCACAAGCTGTTGAGCGGGAGGAATCGTAAAGATGTCGCAGGAATCGGAAGATGCCAGGGACCGGGTGATCGCGAACACCGGCTGGGGCATCAAGCCCGACGACCAGCCCGCCAACGCACTGGAAGCCGGCGGCCGCGCCCTGCCTGTCTATCACTATGATCCGGGCGAGCCGGAGGTGATCCGCCGCATCCTGCTCGCCCAGCGACGCGGTTTCAACACGGCCAACCGCGTGCGCGTCGAGCGGGGCCGCACCTCGATCATCGACATCAACAGAGATCCGTTCGTGATCGAGGGGCTGAGCTTCGGGGATGAGAACCTGGTTGAACTGCTGAAGCTGCTGGGGGCGGCATTCGACCCGCAGGAACTTCGCCGCCTCGCCGCCGACGAACCGACGCCGCGGGAATTCCCGCTCAGCCGCGCGTGGGCCTGGGGCGCGGAAAGGACGGGCTAGCGTCCCGGCCGCAGGTTCGGCTGACTCGTTACCGGGCGCCCCCAAAGGGAACTCGGGGCCTCCCCGGCCGCCCGCGTATCGCCGCCATCCACGCCGCCGGAGAACACTTCCCCCGGTGACC
>CAYVVX010000667.1:0-3396 GCA_964455315.1 uncultured Planctomycetales bacterium
AATCCCCCCCTCTCCGATAGTTTGTGCATGGCAGCCAGAAACTCTTGCTCCCACTTATCTTGTGAGAGTTTCTCGATTGTTGACCCCTCGATTGCCCTCAAAGTGCCTTCACCGGCGTTTCCAGTGAAGTCCTCCTCTGGCATGTCCTCCTCCGGCTCGTCATTGTCCGGCCGAGCAGCGTCATCGCCCTGATCCGCCCTGCTGTCAGTCTTCTCCTCCGTCGTCGCCGTCTCCACCGGCGTCGGCTGATCGGCGGCCAGTTCCAGCATCGCCGCCTGGCTGTCGGCGTCGTGGAGGTGGTAGTAGAGCTCCAGGATCTCGGATGAGCTGTGGCCCAGCCAGGCCAGCGCCTTGCGGTGGGCGATGTGGTGATTGGCGCACAGGCTGGCGAAGTGGTGGCGGAAGGAGTGCAGCTTGTAGCGCTGCGGCTTGGCCAGCCCGATCTCCTTGCACAGGTCTTTGAGCCGCTTGAGCAACTGCCGCTCGTGGATCCGCGGGAAGACCAGTTCGCCCCGTCGGGGCAATGCTTCCAACAGGGGACGCACCCGCGGATGAATGGGAATGAACCGCTCGTCCTTGTCCTTGGTCTTGCCGGCCGAGCCGCCGCGGCGGATGTGGAACATGCCCAGTTCGCCGCGGGTGAGCCGCAGGTCGACCCACTGCAACTGTTCAAGCTCGCCGATACGCAGGCCGGCATAAGCCAGCACGGCGAAGGCGGCCTTTTCGGCACCGACGGCGTTGGCGATGACCAGATCGGCTTCCTCGGTGGTGAAGCAGGGCTGCGGCCTGGCCTTGGCCTTGGGCAGCTTGGCACCGGCCAGCGGAAATGCCGGCAGCCTGCCTTCCAGGTGCGCCCACTTGAAGACCTGCTTGGTCAGGGTGAGCACGCCGTAGATAGTCTTCTCGGCGTAGTTGCGGGCGATCAACCACTCCCGGAACGCGTAGAAGGTGGATCGGCCGAACTGGATGGCGCGGTTCAGCTTCCGCTCCTGGCAGAAGGTGGTGAGCTTCTCCAAGTCGGCCTTGTACTTCCACTCGCTCTTGCGGGCCAGGCCGCGGGCCTTGCTGACGGTGAAGTAATCATCAACCAGTTGCTGCACCGTCACGCGCGACTCGACCTGCCGCGGCTGGCCGGCGTGCAGGCGGTTGAAGATCTCCACCGCCTTGCGGCGGGCTTCGAGCCGGCTGTTCGTGCGCAGCGACTCGACCACCTGCTTGCCGCTGAGCTCGCGGTATTCAGCGGCGTAGCGTCGGCTGACCTTGCCGCCGGCCAGCACCCGCCGGCCGATGGTGACGCAGGTGCCGTCAACGCGTTCGCGGTCTTCCATCTTCATCGCATGAACTCCTGCAGGAGCCGGTCCCGCCAGAAGCGGAGGGGCTTGCCCCGCTTGACCGCGGGGTGGTACCGCCCTTCGGACACGTGCCGATACAGCGTCGACACCTTGATCCGCAGGAGATCCGCGGCCTCCTGCGGGGTCAGGATGGGCGGCAAGGGGTGATGCTGCACGGCGGCAACGATCTCCTGTAAGGTCAGTTTCCGGTCCATTGTACGACGCTCCCGTCAGGCGCGCAAATCTCCTCGGGGAGACCCGGCACGCGGATCACGGTTTCGGATTCGGTACCTTCCAGAGGTTCATAATGGTTGAGCGACGGCGGACGTCCGCTCGACCAGGTCGGCGACATCAGTTCGCCCAGGGCCAGGCAGGTCACCAGCAGGATCAACATCCACGCCACCGTCATGCCCAAATGCAACCAGCGCGCGGCCCGCAGACAACACCCGCACTCCGCGACGATCACCGGCGGGCAAGCGGATTCCTCCGATCGCGCGGCGGCCATCCTGGGACATGACGGGGAGCGACTCTGCCGCCGGCCCACCGCATCCAGCAGCCGACGATGCCGGCGCGGGTGGCCCACCCGCATTTCCACCGACTCGGGTCCCCGATAAACCTTCATGCCCTCGCGATGAAGCCGCGGATCGAGCACGATGCCGACCGCGTGCGGGCTGGACCAGGTCCGCTGGTTGGCCCGGTCGGTGCCGCTGTAGAACAGGCCGATGCCGCCCGGATGGGTGTGCCACCAGCCGACCGCTTCAAGCAGGCGGCACTCGCGTTCCAGCGCCCGACGGGTCGCCTCCTGGGCCTGCCAGTCGGCGTGCACATGCCCCGGACCGGCCGAGCGCTGCTCAGTGTGCACCGCGTCGTGAATCACCAAGTAGGTTCCCCGGTTGTCGGTGCACAGCCGCCCGGCCAGCAGCCCCAAGGTCTCATCGGGCTCGGCCCGACGGGCCCAGCGAGCCATCCGCTCGACCGCCCGCCGATGGATGAAGCAGCGGAATCCGTTGGTGTCCAAGAACTTCAGATAGGGCTCGCGCGGCTCGGGGGGTTCGCGAAACAGCGGCGGCGGGTCCACCTGGGCCACTGCCCGAAATCCCCGCGTGGTGACGACTGACTTGGATACGATCATGATCTCGATCTCCTTCATAGACGACGCTGTGGTAGCGACCGCCACGGTACGCGAACTCACGAACCCCTCACGCCCGACGAAAACCGCCGCCGCGAACCACCTGATTCTCGCCGTAGAGCAGGTCCAACGGCAGCACGGGGTAGGTGATCCTGTTGAGCGGCCGGTTGTAGTGCTTGCGCCACCAGGCCACCGCCTCGGGCCGATAGCCGCCGTACGCATCCGCCAACGGCTCCTCCCAGTTCAAAAGATGAGCCAGATGCACCACGTAGTGGCCCAGGGTCACCTGGCCGTCGGCGCGCCAGATGTTGCCGTTGCAGACCGGCAACCCTTCCGCGAAGTGCGGGCTCCAGGGCGTGCGGCTCTCCCCCTGGCGGACCACCCAGGCGGTCGGCTCGGTGAACGGATAGTCCGCCGCGGACACATCGATGTGAAGAATGGTGTAGTCGGAGAACTGCTTCTGTCCGATCAGCGTGGGAATGCCGAAACGGGCCCGGTAGTGCTCCGCGAGGTGCGCATCCCCCACCCGGAGGATGGCATTGTCCCCGCGCAGGGCATCGCGCGCATTGCGGTGGGCACTGAACTGGTACTGCCCGCCCTGGTTCATCCGCTGGACGATCTGAAAATCAAACCTCAGCCGGGAACTGCGATCGGGGGACGAGATTCGGGGCATTGTTCTGACTCCTTGTGTTTGATGACTGCATGTGAACTCATGAGGCAGCTCCCGTGAGGAGCCGCCTCCAGAACTCACGCACCCTGCGACTCCTGGACCACGGCCAGCACATCGTTGGGCTGAACACCCACGGCGGTGAGCGCCGAGCCGGCCGGAACCTGGCACTGGGTCCGGGTCAGGACCAGCTGGTAGGGCTGGTCGGGTGGTTCGGGCTGCAAAAAACCCTCGGAAACGAGGCCCTGCAAGCAGGCCTCCCGGCTGGT
>CAYVVX010000668.1:0-3377 GCA_964455315.1 uncultured Planctomycetales bacterium
GGCCGCGCTGGAGAATATCGACGGCATTGTCGGGCGGGTGACGGAAGGACTTGATCGGGCAGGCCTGGGGGCGAGCACGTACTATTGTCTGATCGCTGATCATGGGATGGTGCCGATCGGGCCGGGGCGGCAGTTCGACCTGGTGAAGTGGCTGCGCGAAGCGAAGGGCATCCGGCTGCACACTGACGTGATCGAGGGGCGGGATCGCGCGTCGCGGCTTGCCAAACTGGTGAAGTACGACGCCCTCGGGCGGGTTGATGCCGGTCGGGAGATGATGCTGCACCTCCGCGGCGAGCGCGGGTGGGAGGTGACGCCTACGCCGGAGGAGATCCGTGCGTGGGTCGACGCCGCGCCCGCGTTGACGGACCTTGACGCGGTGGACATGGTGCTGGCCCAACTGACGCCGGACAGCGTCCAGGTGCTGTCCAGACGGGGCACCGCCCGTATCGAGCGGCGGGGATCCGTGGGAGCCAGGGAGTATCGCCTGGTCAACGAGCAGGGAGACCCGGTGGGGTACATGAGCGATCCATCGCTGCAGGCGTTCGCCGCGGAAGGGTGGCATGATTCCCGAAACTGGCTGGCGGCGTCATCGCAGGCGGCACGGCCTGATTTCGTCGCCCAGGCGGTCGCGCTGTTCGACTCTCCGCACACCGGCGACGTGGTGGTGCTCGCGGCCGAGGACTGGTCGCTGTACACCGGGGAAGCGGGCGGGCACGGGGCCTGCCTGGCGCGGGACATGCACATTCCCATGTTCTTCAGCGGTCCGGGGTTGCCGGCCGGCGGACGGGTGCGCGATGGACGGATGGTCGATTTCACGCCGACGCTGCTGGGGCTGCTGGGCAGGGCGGATGCGCTGCGGGATGTGACCCTGGACGGGATCAATCTTGCCGATGGGCTGCGCTCGGCGAAGCCTCCGTCCGAGCCCCAGCCTGCTGCCGCACGCACGCGGCGGCACCGGTTCGCGGGTCAAAGAAGCTGACGATCAGGCTGTAGAAGTAGCTCGGGTTGTACGGCGCGAAGCCGACGTGCCCGCCCCCGCGCATCACCATCGACGCCACCAGGGGGTTGTCCGTCACCGCGGTGAGGTCGGCCAGGTCCTGGGCGGAGAGGAACGGGTCGTTCACGGACGTGACCAGGAGCACGGGGACGCGGGCGTGTTCGAGCTTGTCGCCGGCGGGTTTGCCGCGGTGCTCGAGCAGTCGAAGCATGCTGTACGCCTCGCCCAGCGGCAGCGCCGCGGAGAGTTCTGAGCGCTGGTACTCGTAATTGATCAGGTGCCTGAGGCTGCCGTTGACCTGGGAATGCGCCTTACGGACCATCCGCTCGCGCATGCTCTGCTGGAAGAAGTACGTGACCGGCTGTTCCATGCCGTGCTCGATATCGGCCCTCTCCATGACCTCCTCCCAGCGAAGCACGGGGGAGAACGCCAGCACGCCGGAGGTAAAATGCCGCCGCGAGGTCGGCGGGTCCAGAATGGCCGCCAGCCGGGGCGAGATGCTTGGATCGTCAGGCTTGCGGCCATCGTACCATGCGCCCAGCAGAGCCAGGTTGCTGCCCCAGCAGAACCCGAGCAGGCCGGTACCGCGGATTTCCGGCCAGGTGTCCTCCAGCCACTCGGACACGTCGAGCAGATCCTGGGTTTCGATCACGCCGAAGTTGTAGTAGACGTTCGGATAGCGATGCTCGGTCTGGCCGTGGCCGCGGACCTCCAGGGCCAGCACGTGGTGCCCCTGCTCGCGGAGCCCAATGGCGAGATCCCGCGTCCGTACCACGCCGATGTCACCCCACAAGCCGGGCAGCAGAATAAGGCAGTCGGAGGTCATGATCCCGCTATCGCTTCTGGCGAGGCCCAGTCGGCCGGATAACTCCAGCCCCGGGGCGACGGGTATCCAGATGTCCTCAAAGCCCGGCCAATCGGGGGCCTTTTCCTCGATGTAATAGTTGCGTGCCGACGCCTGACCGGTGTGAAGGATGCCGTAGAAGTTCCTGCGGAAGTTGTTGAGGTTCGCCGGGTTTTTCTCCAGAGCGGCGTAGACGTCGACGGGCTGGCCGTCGGGTTTGACCAGGTCCTGGGTGAGCAGGACCTTCTGTCCGCGGCGGGTCAGCAGGGGAGCCAGTTGCGGCTGGGTCCGGGTCAGCCAGGAGCGGGTGGTGCAGACGCCCGCGGGGGCGGCCGGGTCCAGCCCGCCGGCGGTGATGATGGTCGACTCCCGCATGGGGAAGGACCGCTCATCAAAGCAGCCGGGCAGGAAAAAGGGGGCTGCGATCATCAGGGCCAGGCATGGCCGGCGGCGCATGACGCCACGGGGTCCAGCGGCTACACTACCCCCCTTTGCGCCCGGTGACGTTGAACGCTGCATGTATTCAATCAAGTACATTCTGTTCCTGGTGGTGCTGCTCTGCGGTGCGGCGCTGGCCGCTCACGGCTGGTCCCTCGACGACGGCCTGTTCCTCGACGATCACTGGCACCTGCTCCGGCTGCAGGACGCGGACTGGTCGTTGCGGGGGCTGACTGACGCCTCCACCATCAAGCCCGATCGGTTCATGCACACCTGGTGGCAGCAGCGGCCCATCGAATGGCAGTATCCCCGGCCGGTATCCATTCTCGCGGCGAAGATCGTATACCAGCTTTCCGGCGGCAGCGTCAAGACGTGGCACGGCCTGAGCCTTCTCCTGCACGTCTTGTCCACGTTCATGGTGCATCATCTCTGCCTGCGGCTGACCCGCAGCCGGTTCTGGTCGGTGGTGGGGGCGCTGCTGTTCGTGGTCTACTCCCACAGCGTGTACGCGGTAGGGTGGCTGGCCGCCCAGAATAGCGTGATCCAGACGACGCTGATGCTGGCGTCGCTGCTGTGCTACTTGAAGGCGTCGGGGCTGGACCTGTATGCGGTTCCGGCGGAGGCCTCGCCGGCCGGCAACCGTGGCAGGCTCGCCCGGTGGCTGGCCCTCGCGGACATCGCGGGGCCGGTCGCCAAGCTGAGGCCCGGCTGGCTGGCGGTGTCGGCGCTGCTGTGCCTGCTGGCCGTGCTGGCCAGGGAGAGCGCGGTGGTGCTGCCGGCTTTGCTGGTGGCGATGGACCTGGCCTTCGGGGGGTGGCGATGGTGCCGGTCGAGGTGGCCGGGCTACCTGCTGTTCGCCGTGATGCTGTCGCCGTTCCTGATCTGGCGTCTGGCGGCGCACGCGCCCATGCCGGAGTTCTACTTCCACCACTACGACGGGCCGGGCTACATCCTCTGGTGGATCGCCAAGCTGCTGCACTGGCTGACCGCCGCGGTCTGGCTTTCGCCGCTGATGATCGGGCCGACCGCCCGGTACGCCCCGTTCAGCGAGTCACCGCGGGACATCGTGCTGATGCTGGTGATCCTGGGGGTCATGTT
>CAYVVX010000669.1:0-3357 GCA_964455315.1 uncultured Planctomycetales bacterium
CGCCACCGACAGTTATCTCAAGGCTGACCGCATCATCGCCGCCGCCGAGATCGGCAACGTCGACGCCATTCACCCGGGCTACGGTTTCCTGGCCGAGAACGCCCAGTTCGCCGATGCCTGCCGCGACAGCAAGATCGAGTTCATCGGGCCCAGTGCCGAGTCCATGCGGCTGCTGGGCGACAAGATCGAAGCCAAGAAGCTGGCCAAGAAAGCCAAGGTGCCCAACATCCCCTGGACCGAGGGGCCCGTCGAGGACGACGACGAGGCGGCCCGCTGGGCGGCCGAGGTGGGCTATCCGGTCATGATCAAGGCCGCGGCCGGCGGCGGCGGACGCGGCATCCGCCTGGTGCACAACGAGGCCACCCTGCGGCACGCGGTCAAGGCCGCCCGGCAGGAGGCGCAGAACGCCTTCAAAGACGCCACCATCTACATTGAGAAGGCCATCGAGCACGCCCGCCACGTCGAGGTCCAGGTCATGGGCGACCGGGCCGGCAACGTGCTGCACTTCTACGAGCGCGATTGCAGCCTGCAGCGGCGCCACCAGAAACTGGTCGAGGAATCGCCCAGCCCGGGCCTGAACGACCGCACCCGCGACGAGTTGTGCCGATCGGCCGTGCGCCTGGCCCGGGCGGCGAAGTACTACAACGCCGGCACCGTCGAGTTCCTGGTCACGCCCAAGGGCAAGTTCTACCTGCTGGAGATGAACACCCGCATCCAGGTCGAGCACCCCGTAACCGAACTGGTCACCGGGTACGACCTGGTCCAATGGCAGATCCGCGTCGCCGCCGGCCAGAACCTGCCCATGAAGCAGCGCGACATCCGGCAGACCGGCTCGGCCATCGAGTGCCGCATCAACGCCGAGGATCCGGCCCACGACTTCCGCCCCTGCCCCGGCAGGATCACCGACTACCGCCCGCCCGGCGGGCCCGGGGTGCGCCTGGATTCGCACGCCTATGCCGGTATGACCATCAGCCCGCGCTACGATTCCATGATCGCCAAGCTGATCGTCCACAAGCCGACCCGGGCCGAGGCCATCGCCTGCATGCGCCGCTGCCTGGACGAGTTCACCATCGAACCGCTCAAGACCACCATCCCCCTGCACCGCGAGATCTTCGCCCACACCCACTTCCTCAAGGGCGATGTCGATACTGGATTCATCGAGCGCACATGGTAGAATCTCACCCTTTCGGGGAGCTCCCCTTCGCGGCGTGAAGCGGGCGGTTCCCTGGCACGGGTGACCGGTTTTGGCGCCGCGCCCGCCTGTAGCGCGGATTCCAACGAACATGAGGTGCATCAATGACAGCCCCCAAGACGGGTAACGCGGTGGTAGGCCAGGCCGGCGGTCCCACCACGGTGATCAACCAGTCCCTGGTCGGGGTCATCCAGGAAGTCCAGAAGTACCCCCACATCAAGCGGCTGCTCGGTGCCCGGCACGGCGTCCGCGGCATCATCAAGCAGGAGTTCTACGACCTCCAGCGCCAGCCGACCAACATGCTCGAGCTGGTCGCCCAGACGCCCGCGGCCGCGCTGGGGGCCACCCGCGATCGGCCTGACGTGGAATACTGCCAGAAGATCTTCGAGGTCTTCAAGAAGAACGACGTGCGCTATTTCTTCTATATCGGCGGCAACGACAGTGCCGAGACCGCCAACATCGTCGCCGGACTGGCCACCGACGCCAAGTACGATCTTCGCGTCATCCACGTGCCCAAGACCATCGACAACGACCTGCTGGTCACCGACCACTGCCCCGGCTACGGCAGCGCCGCCAAGTTCGTGGCCGCCGCCTTCATCGGCGACAACCTCGACAACCGGGCTCTGCCCGGTGTCAAGATCAACATCATCATGGGCCGCAACGCCGGCTTCCTCACCGCCGCCAGCATCATGGCCCGGCAGCGACCTGACGACGGCCCTCACCTGGTCTACCTGCCCGAGCGCCCCTTCGAAATCGAGCGTTTCATCCGGGACGTCGAGGAGGTGTTCGAGCAATTCGGGCGCTGCGTCATTGCCGTGTCCGAAGGCATCGCCGCCCCCAACGGCGAACTGTGGGCCCAGAGGGTCTCGGTCATGCGCGAGTCCCAGGTCGAGGTCGACGCCTTCGGCAACATCCAGCTCTCCGCCGGCGCCGGTTCGCTGGCCGACTACCTCGCCGGCACGGTCAAGGCCCGCTGCAAGAAGGTCAAGCGGGTCCGGGCCGACACCTTTGGCTACCTGCAGCGCAGCTACCCCGGCTTCTTCAGTGAGGTGGACGCCTGGGAGGCCCGCCTGGTGGGGCAGATGGCGGTGAGCTACTCGCTCGACGCCGACCAGGACGGCAGCGTCTCCCTGGTCCGCCTGCCGAGCACCACCTATTCGGTGGGCACCAAGCTGATCGGCCTGCACGAGGTGGCCCCCGAGAAGCCCCCCAAGACCAAGTGCATGCCCGACGAGTACATCAACCAGGCCGGCAACAATGTGCTCAACAGCTTTCGCGAGTACGTCGGCCCGCTGGTCGGGGAACTGCCCAAGGTCGGCTGGCTCGAACAGACCGCGATCATCAACGAGCCGATCGGCTGATGCTCCGCGCGCAATCGGCGAACCCTGTTTAGCCCCCTCGCGTGCGAGGGGTTTCGCGAGAACCCACCGCGATGTCGAACCCCCCGCGCGCTCGAGGGGCTTCGCGAAAACCCACCGCGTTGTTTAGCCCCCTCGCGTGCGAGGGGTTTCGCGAGAACCCACCGCGATGCTGAACCCCCCGCGCCTGCGAGGGGCGAATGCTGTCCACCAGTTCCGCCCCGCGGGACTTCGCCCGCGCACCGCTCCAACGGTGGCCACAAGCCTGAGGCCCCTTCGGGGCCGAAGACAGGAGCGAGCCAGGGGCACAACTCGTGCCTGGCTTCCGTCAGCCTATGATTTGCACGAATGATGGGAGTGGAAACTTACCCGCGCCAGGCGACCGCTACCGCGGGGCTCGCGCGGAGATCTTCTGAAGCAGCTTCTCGTAGAACTGGCGGGCCACGACCTGCTCGGCCTTGATGACCTCGTCGGCGCCGCACTGGGTGGCCCGCATGCCCGCGGAGTAATGCGTGGTTCGCGCGACAATGTAGATGCCCGGCTTCATCCGACGGGCCACTTCGGTGGCGGCGATCACCGCCTGCTCGTCGGGAATAGTCAGCGCCAGGATGGACGCATCGTCGATACCCGCCGCACGCAGCGTCTCCTCGCTGGCGATGTCGCCCTCCACAATGCTGCGTCCCAGCTTGAGCTGCGTCCTGACCGTCTCCGGATTCTTCTCCACCACGGTGTACTCGATGCCGTGGCGATCGAAGATATCGGCCACCCAGCGCCCGGCCAGCCCGAAGCCGGCGATGATCACCTTGC
>CAYVVX010000670.1:0-3357 GCA_964455315.1 uncultured Planctomycetales bacterium
CACCGACACGAACAAGCCGTCACGCTCCACGCAGCAGACGCCCATGCCGTAGCGCTCGAACCGGCCCCCGGCGGGGATGGGATGGCGGTACCTGCGGACCCGCTGGTCGGCGGCGATCAGCACCACCGGGCAGCGGATGCCCTTCCCCAGCAGTTCGCCCACGATGTCCGCGGCCAGTTTCTCCTCGGTGTCGCCCGGACGGACCCGGCGGCAGGCGGTCTCCAGGCTCAACGCCACCTCCCGGCCCAGCGTCCGGTAGCGCTCGATCTCCGGCGGCGTCAACGTCCAGCGCAGCCGGTCAAACGCACCGTCCAGTTCGAGCACATCCTCGGGCAGGCCCGCCACGGCCGCGTCGCAGGCGACCCGCCTGCCCTTGAGCAGCCCGCCCCAGAGCGTTGCCGCCGCGGACGGGTCGAACCAGTCGCAACTCCGCACCGCGATGCCCAGCGGGCCGACTTCCTCGTCGGTCATCCGCGGGGCCTCGATGGCATTGGTCACGCACTGGGCTTCCTCGTGCGTGACCAGCAGCGACGCAACGCCGGTATCGCCGCCGGTGGACACGTGGCTGCTCCCGCCGGCGGTGTACCAGGCGAAGTTGCACCGCCGGGTCAGCACCACCGCGTCCAGGTGCCGCGACCGCATGTACTCGACCACCTCGCCGTGCTTGTGCCGCATCTCCTCGACGCGCGTCATGGACCGTCTCCGTGGGGTGTAGCTGCCCGGTTGACTCCAAGCCGGGATTGTAACGGGCGACGCCGGGCCTGTCTGCCGGCTTGCGGATACGACGCCAAGGCCGTAAACATGAGACCGTTCGGGCGTGGCGCAGCTCCCAGGTGATGGAAACGCCCGCCGATTCAACCGACGTCACAGGAGTGTTCGAATCATGACCGCAGGTTTCCGGCCGCAAGGCCATGCCCTTCCCCGTTGTGGCGGTACCAGCCATTGGCTGCTGATCGCCGGGCTGTGCACCGTCGTCGCCGTCGGCTGCAACAAGGAGGAGCCGCCGCCGGTATCCGAGGATGCCAAGCCCCGTCCGGCCGTCACGTTTGACACGCCAACCACGCAGCCGGTGGCCGACTCGGGGCATGCAGGCGACCCCCACGCGGGCATGCATACGGAAGGGTCGCCACACGCGCTGATGTCGCCGCACGGGCCCGGCGGGGGGTTGCCGCTGCCGGACAGGAATGAGAAGCTGACCACCGGCGAGATCGTCGCGGGCGAGCTGACCTTTACCATTCCCGAGGAGCTTCAGCCGCGGCCTACCCGGCCCATGACCCTGCGCATCTTCAGCGGCGAGAAGGCGGAGGGTGACACCGAGGACGCCGACCTGGCCATCAGCGATCTGGGCAACCAGCAGCCGCTGGAGGGGTTGATCACCTTCTGGTGCGGGCGCTTCCAGCTTCCCGAAGGCCAGACCTGCAAGGATGTGGCCAAGGTCGAAGAGTTGGAGGGGCTGGCGTTTCCCGCGAGCCTGGTCAGGATTGAGGGTACCTACACCGGCGGCTCACGTCCGACCGGCGGTCCGCTGGAGGACTATGTCCAGATCGCGGTCGAGATCCGCGTACCGGGCCATCCGCATTATGTGAAGCTCACCGGGCCGAGGAAGACGGTGGAGAAGTGGCACGATGCCTTCATGGGAGTGGTCAAGAGCGCGAAGAAGTAGCGCCGCGGTCAGGGAAGGCCGGCCTGCCGTCATTCCCGCGCGGGGTTCGTCAGGGTTGGATTGCGGAGGCAGGGGCGCTGTGCGAGTTGGGGGCACCCTCCTGCCCACCGCCGGTCATGTCGGTTCAAGGTAATGAGGAACTGCACGAGGGGTTGACACTCTGATCAGAACCCTGGTGAAGATCCAGGCCCAGAAGGCCGTGGTCATCATCAGGATCGGGATGGCCACGACGAAGTTGGCCCGGACCGCCAGCGGCAGCCAGGCGTCCGGACCGACCAGCAGGTGTAACACCCCGAAGGTACCAACTCTGGGCCCCCAGGCCTCCATCCAGGCCCACAGCCGCAGTCCGGCGAGGCAGAGGTACGCCAGCCCCAGGATCATCAACCGATTCCGCCGGTTCGGGCCAAGCACGTGCCCGAAATGCGCCACTGCATCACATCCGTGGAGGGCGAACCGGAGAAACAGCCCCAAGGCCGACGCCGCGACAACGATCAGCTCCAGCCAGCCCAGGAATGAGAACGCCAGTTCCGCGACCAGCGCCAGGGTGCCGGTGATGGAGAACGAACACTGGTCGAGGAGGTACTGCACCATCAGGCGCCTCTTGGTCGTCCCGAAAACGCGGCCGCTGTTCCGCTCCACGGATCCATCCCTCTTACCAGAACGGCGAGGAAAGGCCAAGCCCGGGCGATAATGCTGTATGATGATCGTTCGACGCTGGTGCCACGGACAGGCTACGTCCGCCACACCCGCCAGGCGACCACGTCCATCCGCTTCGCGAAGTGCAGCAGCGGCGCGTCGGCGGGCAATGGAATGCGAAGCTGCGCGGTCATGGTGTTGTCCAGGATCTCCGCCTCCGCCGGCTGGAGCTGCCAGGGGAGGTGGGCGATCTGGCCGCAGTGCACGCCGCCGGTCGCGTCGGCGCTGTAGAGGCAATAGCGCTCGGTCAGGAAGTGGTCGAGCGTGCCGGGACTGCTGAGCCGAGCCTGGCCGGTAGGGCGGTAGCGGGCCTCGAAGGTGGCCGGCGGGGCCCCGCGATGGATGCGGACGCTCTTGTAGTGCATGGCGCCGCCGTCATCGCGGGCACTGATCCGGGCCCGGAAGTAGCGCAAGTGAAAAGTCGCCCGGGCCACCGCGACAGCCAGGGCGTGCGCCGCGTCGAGGCTGAAGAAGTAGACTCCGGGCCGCCCGTTCACGGTGACGTAGGTGCGGACGTTGAGCTCCGGGAACGCGGACAGGAACGGGATCTTCGGCAGCATGCGGTGGCGGATGCCGGTCATGTGGAAGGGCACCACGCCCAGCCAGGCCTGACCGTCGAAGAGGTCCAGGTCCATCCCTGCCGGCACCACCGCCCGCAGCCGTTCGGCGTCCACCGGCCAGTGCATGAACAGCAGGTCGTGCCAGGTCATGGCCATGGACCAGTTCGTTCGCGGCACCGGCCAGGCATTGGCCGGCTCCGGGACGGTGATCAGAGGGTCTTGTATTGCCACCATAGCGCCCACCCGTAGACAGCGACCAGATAGCTCCAGAACATCGCGAAGCCGGCGTGTGCGGCCGTGCGGGCGCGATCGCCGCGCCACAATGCCGGGCTGTATACGAAGAACTGCACGATGAGCCGCACGAGCCAGAAGAAGGCCATCCCTCCGAGAACCGCCCTGGCCAGCGGCGACGGGGCCATCAGCGCGTCGGTCGCGGTC
>CAYVVX010000671.1:0-3349 GCA_964455315.1 uncultured Planctomycetales bacterium
ACGCGGTGGTGCGGGCCGCGGCCGCCCCCAGGTCGCAGCCGTTCCAGTTCCTGTACGACCTGGATCTGCCCATTCGCGACAAGATCGAGACCATCGCCACCCGGGTCTACGGCGCCGACGGCGTGGACTACGAACCCGCCGCCCGAGCCTCGATCGACACGCTCACCCGGCTGGGCTTCGACAAGCTGCCGGTCTGCATTGCCAAGACCCAGTACTCCCTCTCCCACGACCCCGCCCGCAAGGGGCGACCCACGGGATTCCGTCTGCCGGTCCGCGACGTCCGTCTCTCCGGCGGCGCCGGCTTCCTCACCCCGCTGGTCGGCTCGATCCAGACCATGCCCGCCTTTGGGCGCCATCCGGCGGCCCTGGACATGGATGTTGACGACCAGGGACGCATTATCGGCCTGTTCTGAGCCCGCCCACCCCAAGCCCAACTGTAAAGCTTGTCTCAGGAACAAGATACACAGATAACGGAGTGCTTCGTTTTTATTGACTTTCACCCCCTGGCACACTAGCATCCTCCGACGTCGGGGGGGAGGATATCCAGCCTTCTTCTCCACGCGTACGATCAGCATCTCCCCATGTGACCTGTACCTGTGGGCGCGCGGCTGATGCCCGCCCCTGGGGAATGACCATTTGCGGAGAGCAGACATGCGATCACTCAGGCTCAGACTTTCTGCCACGCTGGCCCTGGCCGCCACGCTCATCGCCGGCGGCGGCTGCGATTGCGAGTT
This sequence comes from uncultured Planctomycetales bacterium, assembly GCA_964455315.1. Taxonomy (GTDB): domain Bacteria; phylum Planctomycetota; class Phycisphaerae; order UBA1845; family PWPN01; genus CAYVVX01. The sequence goes on from CAYVVX010000671.1 coordinate 735, forward strand.
GCTATGGCAACTGTTTCCGCCCGCTCAACCAGGTGAAAACGGGGAGCCGGGCGGCGAGAACCCCGACAGCGGCGCCACCATTCCGCCCATCCGTGGCACCGTCAACCTCAACCTGGTCAGCCAGAGCAGCTTTCCCGCCCGCGTCATCGTCCGTTACTACGACGCCACCCTTCTGGCCGTGGACCGGGTCATCCCGCTGTCCCCGGGCCAGGCCATCCAGCCGGCCACGACCGGCACCGCCACCGTGGTCCGCATCCTTGGCTACTACGACACCGGGGAGGACGTCCCTCCGGCTCTCTACATCTTCAGTACCGACTTCGCCGACGGAGACACCCTCACCTACACACTGCCCGAGCCCGTCGACCTGTGCCCCGCCGATCGGAACAAGCTCAGCCCCGGGCAGTGCGGCTGCGGCGTGGTCGACTCTCCCGACAGCGACGGCGACGGTGTGCTCAACTGCCTGGACAACTGCCCTCTGGACAGCGGCAAGATCGAGCCCGGCATCTGCGGCTGCGGTTTCCCTGACGCAGACTTCAACAACAACGGCAAGCTGGACTGCTTCGAACGGCCGCTGCCGGCGGTACCGGTCGACGATTGCCCCGATGATCCCGACAAGACCGCTCCGGGGGTGTGCGGCTGCGGTACGCCCGACAGTGACAGCGACGGGGACACCGTTCCAGACTGCCTGGACAACTGCATCGACATTCCCAACGCCCTTCAGGCCGACAACGACGAAGACGGCGTCGGCGACGCCTGTGATCCCGACGACGACAACGACGGGATCGACGACGTGGAAGACAACTGCCCCCTGGTATTCAACCCCGACCAGGCCGACGGGGATGACAACGGAATCGGCGACGCCTGCGATGCGCCGCGGCTGCTCAGCGCGGCGTCGCGCAAGATCCACGGCGCCGCCGGAGCGGTTGATATCAGCCTGCCCCTGGAAGGCTGCCCCGCGGTTGAAGGCCGTGTCAACGGACCCACCCAGGTGGTGTTCACCTTCAGCAAGCCCGTGCGGGCGGCCGACGGCATCGCCGATTGCTCCGAGATTGCCTTGACCAGCGGCGCCTGCCTCGGCGCGGCCATTGCCGATCAGACGCTCACGCTCGACCTGGCCGGCGCCCTGCAATCCGAGCGCCTGACCATCCAGCTTCTCGGACTCGAGGACTTCGCCGACCGGGCCCTGGAGGACGACAACGACGTCCAGATCGACGTGCTCTTCGGCGACGTCAACGGCGACGGCGTGGTGACCGTCGATGACATCGACGCCGTCAAGACGACACTGTTCCAGCCGGTGACCGCCGCCACGGCCCACCAGGACGTGAATGGCGACGGGGTGATCAACATCCTCGACCTGAACGACACCAAGATCCAGGCCGAGCTGGACCTGCCGGCACTGCCCGGCTGCGAGATCATCGCGGAATGAATGGCGCCATCCGGGGGGAACGCCGGAACACCCAAAAAACGCCTAAATACCGCCGAATTATCGGCTTAGCATTCGAGTGCAAACGACAACGCGGTTGTCAAGGTCATTGATTATCCGCGGTCCGGGTGCTAATGTTGAACGTCTGAGGAATGTGGGGGGTGGGAAGCGTCGCCCCGGCGGATACGAGAACCGCAGGTGCGGCAGGTTCCTCGGCTCGGCGTGCTCGCGGCGAAGGCCCTGGCCTTCTCCTGACGAGCGGGTCGTGGAATCACCGGTGCCGGGCCGCGGGCCGGCCGCGGTGCATCATGACAACTGATCCGGTCGCGCTGGACCACCACCTCTCCCCATGACCGATTCCAGCAGACGCCCGGCGTCGCCTGCGATCAGGCCGGCGCCGAGTTCGGGCCCGTCAGCGAGCGGGCGGTGCGTCCCGCCGGGGACGACCTCACTGCACTGGGAAGACGACCATGAGATACCTGATCTGCGCGTTGTGTTGCCTGCTGTGCATCCAGTCGGAGTGCACCCTGGATGCGCTGCCCCCCTTCGACTTCCTGCTTCAGCCGGACGAGGGCGACCTGGTCGGCGGCATCAACGCCGGCGAGCCCAGCGGCGTGCTCATCCCCGAGAACGGCGAGCCGGTCAGCGTGCGGGTGATCTCCGAGAGCAGCGTCGCCGCCACCGTCACCCTCCAGCTTCGCGTGGTCGACGAGGAAGTCCACCGCGCCCAGCTCACCGTCGCCCCCTTCGAGACCGCCGGCCTGATCGGACCTGACATCGCCTCCGTCATCGACATCAGAGGCAGCTACGCCGGCAGCTTCGGGGCCACGCCCCCCGCGTTCCTGGTGCTCGGACGCGATTACGTCGCCAACGACATCGTCGAATACATCATCCCCGACCCGCTCGACGAGTGCCCGGCCGACCGCACCAAGTTCTTCGCCGGCTTCTGCGGCTGCGGCGTTCCCGAGACCGACAGCGACTCCGACGGCACGCCCGACTGCGTCGACGCCTGCGCAGCCGACCCGGACAAGACCGCGCCGGGGCCCTGCGGCTGCGGCGTTCCCGAGACCGACAGTGATGCCGACGGCACGCCCGACTGCGACGACCTGTGCCCGGACGACCCCGAGAAGATCGAACCCGGGGCGTGCGGCTGCGGCGACATCGACTTTGATTCCGACCAGGACGGCACCTT
>CAYVVX010000672.1:0-1831 GCA_964455315.1 uncultured Planctomycetales bacterium
CGCCAGGCCCAGCGTCTGGGCCAGTTTCCGCGCCACCACCAGGCCGCCGATGCCCTGCGAACAAGCCTTTTCAACAGCGCTGACCGAAAGCCCGGCCTGCTCCGCCAGTTCCCGGCGCAGCAGCCCGTTCAGCTTCCGCTCCCGTTCTAGTTTGACGCCGTTTAATCGCATCTCCAATAACCCTCTCGACGCAATCCAATCACACGGAACTACCGGATGACGCCCATACTGTAACCGTATGGCATCCATTCGTCAACACAGAATCGGCAGAATCTGTATAAAATCTGGAACGTCGTGGTATGATGGCCACCCATGAACCTTGGCGATAAGATCTTGGCGATCGCCAGTGAGCACGGTTGGAGTCTCTAGGAAGTCTCCGAGCGTTACGGCATCCCATACAACAAGCTGAGAGCCTACACACGGCCGGGCGCAGACACCGTTCCGACGGCCCCCGCAGGCATCGCCCTTGCGAGAGCCTTGGGCGTAAATGCAGAATGGCTTTTTGATGGCTCCCAGGGCTTACCACCGGTGCGATATCTACCCCCCTGGCCGCTTCACGTCGCCACCCTCTTCGGAGACGAGATATGGGAGGAAGTCGGCCATGCGGTGCTGTTCTATCGCCATGAGCGACAATGCCAGTACCTTGCCACGGTGGCGGCAATGATGGTGGCTCAGGGACGCGATACCGAAGCCGAAATCTGCCAATCCTTCCTGAAGAACAAGCGGCAACTTTGGGACGCCGTCCAGGCTGGCGACTACGGCAAGGCCCTTGAACTCCGCGACCTGAAAATGCAGCTCGTGAATCAGTTTGACTGGCTGCGGACGCTCGCCGAAACGCTCCCCCCCTCAGACCCGCCTCGCGGTACACCTCTGGAACCAGAATCCCCTGCGCATTCCATCCCACCAGAGGCCGATCGGGATCAGGGCTCGACCAGGAAGGATTCACCAACGCTCGACGACGGGAAACGCCAGTCCGCGGGCCAGCCCGGGAAGCGGTCCCGCCGCTGACGGATTCGCCGAAACCCAGATATGAGGAGTAAGGAACGGCCCCCGAATGAGGATCGAACGCCCCAGCCCGCGACACCCCGACCACCAGGCCGCCGCCCAGCCCGCCCGCGACCAGGCCCCGCTCCCCAACCCACTGATTCGCCGTGATACATCCCCGTCATCCACCAGGCCCCGACCCACCACCCCCGATCAGCCTGTCAAGATAGGGAAGATGGAGCCATATGGCACGGGGCACACCGTTTTGCCGACACCCCTCATTTTTGCCGAATCGCCCCGAAACCCCGATTTCGTGCGTCCACCGAGAAACCGCCGTAACCCGTGCTCTCCACCCACCTTGCGGCGTAATCGCTATCCCTCCCCTTGGAAGCCATTGCAGTCGCCACCGGCTGAAAACACCCTAACATTCCCCTGTTGTGCGGGTTCCAAATCCCCCGTTAAATCCCCCCTGACGCTATCAAAAACGCGGTTCCTTCCATGCCCCCTCAGAACCAGATCCCATCTCTCGTGCGTGGATTCCCGCCTTATCTCACGGATGCTCACCTATCCTTGTGCATCATCGGGTTCCTTTTCAGCCAACCACCTGTTTTCAACTTGTTATCAACCTGTCAATCACCTGGAAACCTCGTTTTCGGCCTCAAAAACGGCCATAAGCCCTGTTGTCGCAAGGGCTTGCGCGCGGACATTCGATTTCCCAAGCTGGACGTCGTGGGTTCGAATCCCATCGCCCGCTTTTGACATAAGACACGCCGGACGCTTGACTAAGGACTCGCGAAACAATAACTTGAGCATATTTCCTGCTGCTGGCAACAGCGTTGTTACGATC
>CAYVVX010000672.1:1841-3338 GCA_964455315.1 uncultured Planctomycetales bacterium
CGATCATTACTACATGCAGGAGGCTATCAGCACCGAACGGATTCGGCAAAAGTACTGTGCCCTCTCGCCCCTGATGGACGAGCGGATGCGCCGGCAATGGGCGGCCGCGGAAGCTGTTGCGGTGGGATGGGGTGGTGTGACCCGGGTGTCCGCTGCGACCGGGCTGGCCCGCAACACGATCATGGCGGGGATGGCGGAGTTGGAGCATCGCGCGGCTCACCCGCAAGCGGCCATGGATGTGCGGGTTCGACGGGTGGGCGGCGGCCGCAAAGCGCTGACCCAGACCGATCCGGGATTGCAGCAGGCCCTGGACGCGCTGGTCGATCCGGCCACGCGCGGGCATCCGGAATCGCCGTTGCGCTGGACGTGCAAGAGTACCGGCAAACTGGCCGAGGAACTCGGTCGACAGAACCATCGGGTGACCGATCGCACGGTGGCGGCACTGCTCAAGCAGGCGGGCTACAGCTTGCAGGCCAATCGCAAGACCCGGGAAGGCTCGTCGCATCCGGATCGCAACGCCCAGTTCGAGTATATCAACCGGCAGGTGATGGCCCGCCGGAGGCAGGGCCAGCCGGTCGTGTCGGTGGACACGAAGAAGAAGGAGCTCGTGGGCGACTTCAAGAACGCGGGCCAGGAATGGCAGCCGCAGGGACACCCCGAGAAGGTCACGGTGCATGACTTTCCGGACAGGAAACTGGGCAAGGCCATTCCCTACGGCGTGTACGATCTGGCCAGCAACGAGGGCTGGGTCAGCGTGGGCATCGATCATGACACCGCTCAATTCGCCGCGGCCAGTATCCGGCGCTGGTGGCAGGAGATGGGCGCCGGGCGCTTTCCGCGAGCTACGACGTTGATGATCACCGCCGACGGCGGCGGGAGCAACAGCAGCCGGAATCGTCTCTGGAAGGTGGCCTTGCAGGAGCTGGCCGACGACCTGGGCATGGTCTTGCAGGTATGCCACTTTCCGCCCGGCACCAGCAAGTGGAACAAGATCGAACATCGACTGTTCTGCTTCATTACCCAGAACTGGCGTGGCCGTCCGCTGACCAGCTACGAGGTGATCGTGAACCTGATCGGCAGCACCACCACCAGGACGGGTTTGACCGTGCGAGCAGCTTTGGATACCAATCACTATGAAACCGGCATCGAAGTCAGCGACGAGCAACTCGGTCGGGTCCATTGCAGGCCGGCCAGGTTTCATGGAGAATGGAACTACAATATTCATCCAAGCAAGTAATTGATCAAGTCATTGTTTCGCGAGTCCTTAGCGTACCTACCCGCGGCGGGTAGTGCGGCCTCAAGAGCGAGAGTTCTTCAGTAAACCCCATAGTTGCATAACCGGCGGCAGTTTCTGGACAGAATGCCCTTGTACGGTTTAGCCATTTTTGCGGCCCCGAAAGGCTAGTAAACACGGGGCATTTCCAAATCATGCAACTCGCATCGGAGACCCTGAGTTGCGTTTTATTCGAGACCCCCTGGAATCAGCGTAACTCCTTG
>CAYVVX010000673.1:0-3324 GCA_964455315.1 uncultured Planctomycetales bacterium
CCCCGGCGCCATCGACACCGAGCTGATCCGCCACGTGCGCACGCACCACCCCCACCTCGGCGCTGAGCCCGCGGCGATCCGCGCTCACTACGACGCCTGGCAGCCGTTCGCCTTCCTGGCCTACTGGTACGAGCTCTGGTCCGGCTACGCCCGCACGCACGGCGCGGCCGACTCCTGGTCCCCCGAGACCACCGGCGCGCGGATCACCGAAGCGTAGTCGCGGAGCCGGCGCTCGCGCCGGGGCATGGGTGCGCGGCATTCCCGGCGGGTGGCACGGTCTGATGTACTCATCAGGCCGTGGCGAAGGCGCGAATTGCTGCCACCATCGCCACGGCCAGGCGAGTACGCCTGACCGTGCCACTCAAGTCCACGCCCGCCAAAGGAAGGAGTCGCGGGCCGCTGCGCTTGTTCCAAACACACCCCTCCAATGGACAAGCCGCCTTCCCCGGCGGATGATGACGCCATGAGCCTCGATATGCCCACCGAGGAGCTGGTCGCCGACATCCGCCCGCTCATCGAGGAGGTGGCCGCGCTGACCGGCGAGCGGTCCCCCGACCTGCTCCGCCCCGATGCCGCGGTGCTCTCCGAGGAAGCGCTCCAGTCGGGTGGCGACGGCTTCTACCTCATCGGACTGATCGGCGGCAAGAACGTCGGCAAGTCGGCCCTGGTCAACGCCCTGGTGGGCGAGCCGATCAGCGAGCGCACCGCCGTCGGCGCGGGGACCGATCGCGTCATCGCCTACGCCCACGTCTCGCAGGAGGCTCCGGTCGCCGAGTTGCTCAACCGCGAAACCCCCGGGCGCCACCGCATCGTCACCCATCACAACGCCGGGTTGAGGCGGCAGGTGCTGCTCGACCTGCCCGACGTGGACAGCCACTATGCCGACCATGTCGCCATCACCCGGCGCATGCTGCGGCACATGCTCTACCCGCTGTGGATGCAGTCGGTTGAAAAGTATGCCGATCACCGCCCCGCAGAGCTGCTCGCCGAGGTCTGCGCCGGCAACAGCCCGGAGAACTTCCTCTTCTGCCTCAACAAGGCCGACCAGCTCGCCGCCCGCGAATCGCCCCAGGCAATCGCCGAACTGGCCGCGGACTACGCCCGCCGACTGGCCGGCCAGCTCGCGCTGCCCTCACCGCCGAAGGTCTTCGCCATCGCCGCCATCCATCCCGATCAGTATGACCTGCCCGACTTGAAGGCGCGGCTCATGCACGATCGACCCGAGGCGACTGTCCGCTCGGACCGCCGCCTGGCTGTCCGGCAGCTCGGACGCACCTCGCTCGACTGGCTGGATCGGCGGCGGCTGCCCGAGCGCATCGCCGCGCTCGATCGACTCCGCGACACCGCCCGCGACACGCTCACCCGCCGGGTCGCTGCCCCGCTCATCGAGCAGGTGGTTCCGCGGCTGATGGATGATCCCGGGCTGAGGGCGTCCATGGTCGCGGAGCTGACCCGCCTGCGGGTCAGCCGCTGGCCGATCGTCAGCGTGCTGCACACCGTGCTCGAGCCGCTGCTGTGGGCGGGGCGCTTCCGGCTCTCGGCCGGGCAGCAGCAGGCCTTCGCCGGCTCGGAAGCGCTGGTCGCCGCCCACCTCCACGCCGACCGGAATCCCGCGGGCGACCTGCTCCGCCACGCCTTCGCCTCGCTGCATCAAGGCCACCCGCAGGTGCCCGGGCTCTACCACGACCGGCGACTCTGGGAACACGCTCCCGCGGAGGCCTCCATCGCCGACCTGGGCCGCGGGCTGGCCCGCACCATAGACCAGCTTCGCGAGACCGCCCGGGCGCGGCTCGGGGGCATCGGCGCGATCCTCGCCTGGCCGCTGCGCATGGCAACCACCATCGGGGCGGCCCTGTGGTTTCCCTTCGGTCAGCCCCTGCTGGCCGGCTTCCTGTCGTCCGACGCGGCCGCCTCCGCGCCGACCCTCGATGCCGCCGGTCTCGAGGCCTGGCTGGCGTTGATCGTCGGTCTGCTCAGCGGAAGCTGGCTGGTACACAACGCCGCAACCCTGGGCGTGTACTTCCTGGTGCTCTGGCTCCTGCTCCGCTGGGACACCGGCCGGCGCGTCGACCGCGCCCTCGCCGCGTGGCGGCGCGGTGACCAGCTCGACCCGGAATTAAGCCCCACGGGCTGGGTGCTCGAGTGGCTCGAAGGCCTCCTCGACCCCATCGACCTCGCCCGCGAACGGCTGGCGGCGGCATCCGAACGGATCGAGGCCCTGCGTCGCCACCTCCAGACCGGTCGAGCGGCCTGATCCCTCCCGGGACCGGGGCGAAAAACTCCCTTCAGCCGCCCTCCCCGGGAATGAATCCGTATCTGCCAGGGTTATGATGCTGGAGGCTTGCGTCTGCGGGGCTCCGCGCCCGCTTCGGGCCCAGGGCACCGCGGGTCGGTCGCGTCGCAACTCCCCCGACAAGGGAAGGGATCATGGATAAGCTCGCCGCGCTCTCGAAGTTTGAGGTCTACAGCCAGGCCCCGCCTGATTTACGCCGGGAGATGCTCGCCGCCGCGCGCCTCATCCACGCCGAGCCCGGCACCATCTTCGTCCGCGAGGGCGACAAATGCCCCCAGTTCGCCATAATCGCCGCCGGGCGCCTGCGGGTCTTCAAGATCGGAGAAAACGGCCGCGAAATCACCCTTTACCAGGTGATCGAGGGGCAGACCTGCCTGGCCAACATGGTCTGTGCGTTCCTCGACGCCCCCTGCCCGGCCACCGCCGTGGTGGATGAGCCCCTGGACGCCCTGGTGGTGCCGGCCGCCATGTTTCGCGAGTGGATTCGCACCCAGGACGTGATCCGCCAGCACGTATTCACCACCATCATCACCCGGCTGATGGATCTGATGAGCCTGGTTGAAGAGGTCAGCTTCCGCAAGATGGACCGGCGGCTGGCCGACTTCCTGCTGCGGCGTTTTCCGGAGGGAAAGAAGGCCATCATGCCGGAGGTCAACGTGACCCACGAGGAGATCGCCTCGGAACTGGGTTCCGCCCGCGAAGTGGTCAGCCGGCTGCTCAAGGAGTTCGAGCGGGTCGGCGCGGTGGACACGGCCCGGGGCCGGATCGTTCTCCGCGACAAGAACAGGCTGCAACGGCTCAGCCAGGGCGGAGCCTGACCGGCGGCACCATCCGGAAACACCCCCGAAAGTTCCCGCGATGACGCTTATCGGACCCTGATTTCTTCCCGATCGAGGCAAGCCCGCCGGCCCGGTTGCCGATATAGGGGGGGTATGAGCCTCGTAGACTCCATCGCCGCGTTCAGTACCGCCAAGGCCACCGCCGAGGTTCAGTTCCAGGTCGCCGCCCGGGTGCTCAAGATCGCCCAGAAC
>CAYVVX010000674.1:0-3319 GCA_964455315.1 uncultured Planctomycetales bacterium
CGGAAGACATTGTTGCTGACTCGCTTCATGCCGCTCAATGGCCGGGCCGACGCGATTGCCGACTGGGCTGCGTAGGGCACGCCCGCCGGTGCCGGTCCATTGCAACGTTTGGTCATCCGCCCCGGTGAAACGACAGCATCAGTATCGCCGGCTCGCCAACCTCTAACCTCCGCCAGTTTACGAAGGCGGCACACTCGACCAGCGCGTCAAGGATTTCCTTTGGCACGGCGTTGGCGTTGTCCAACTGCAGGACCACAGGATCAGACGCCGAACCATGTACCGAAGTCATCCCAGCATCCGGCGCATCCAAGTAGGTCATGCAGTCGATCCATGCGTTCATGTTTTCGCCGTAAAATCCGGGGAAGCCGAACGCGGCCGCGAAAGCGGTGTGGAAGCTGTCCCAGTCGCAAAGCTGTGCGCCGTCTATGGTAACGAGTGGCATGGCCGGACAACTATGATTCGCTTGCGCCGCCATCCGGGTGACGTGCCCGGCAACATGGACGCCCTCGCGGACATACTCATGGAAGGGCGTTGACCGGTCAAGGCCCAATTGCCATCATCGAACGAGGCGATTCCTGCGCAACGGCATTGCGCTCGCCCCAGGTTGAGGACGCGCGGAGCCGCCCTGTATATAATGGGGCTCGACCGCGTGGATCCTTCGTGTTGGGGTGTTGCGTCATGAGACGATTCTGCCGGACGATGTCGCGCCGTTGTGGTGGGGTGCATTTGCAGCGGTTGGCCGTGGCGGTGTTAGCCTGCGTCGCGGTGCCCGCGCGGGCTCAGAACGCCAACCACCTGGTCATCCTCACCTATCGAGTCACCAATCCCGGTGAGGCGCCGGCCGAGGGCGTGATCGCTCACTGCCTGCTGCCGGGTAACAACGGATACCAGGAGCTGATCGACCTGAAGATCCAGCCCAAGCCGGAGAAGATGACCCCCGACCGGGTGGGGCAGCACGTGGCGACGGTGGAACTGGGTGACATCCCGCCGGGCGAGTCGCGCTTCGTTCGCATCCTGGCCCGCGGGCGGCTCAAGAGCGTCAGCGTGCCGCTGGTCGGGTCGGACAAGGTCGAGCCGCTGGCGGATGACGAGCGGAAAGCCAACCTGGCGGACGGGCCGCTGCTGAGCCTGGAGAAGGTCCGCCCGACCGCGGAGCAGGCGGCGGCGGGCAAGCGCCGCGACGTGGACAAGGCGAGGGCGGTGTACGAGTGGATGAGCGAGAACTGCGGCTACGACATCGACGAGCATGCCGACCCGGCCACCAAGGTCATCAGCGGGACGCCGGCGTCCTGCACGGAGCTGGCTTATACCTGTATTGCCCTCTGCCGGGCCCTGGGCGTGCCGGCGCGGACGGTCTCGGCGGTGGTCAACCGCCAGGGGCTGCTGCCCTCGGCCGACTACCGCGGGCATCGCTGGGCGGAGTTCTACGCAGAGGGAATCGGGTGGGTTCCGGTCGATCCGACCAACCGGATCAACTACACGAACCAGAACTTCTTCGCCCGCCAGCAGGGCAGGTACCTGGTGTTCATCGACGACGGACTGCCCCTGGAAGGGGCCATTGATCCCGGCTGGCGCATGCTGTGGGTCATGTCGAAGACGCCGCAGGCGCGGCTGGACCTGGGACGCGGGGCGTCGTGGATCGTCTCGCGCGACCGGGTCCTGGAGGACGCCTTCTTCGAGGAGGCCTGCGCCGCCCGTCACGAGCCGGATGCGGCCAGGCGGCTGGAAGCGCTGCAGGGTTGGGAGAAGGCTCGCAAACCGATGCGGATGGCGTTCTTTCTCGAAGCCCTCTACGACAGCGACGAGGAGGTGGTGAAGTTCGCGGCCGGGGCCATTGCCCGGATGAAGGATCCGACCGTGATGGTGGCGTTGATGGATCGGGCCCAGGGCGAAGCGCAGTACCCGATCGTGGCGGCACTCATGGCATCGGCCGCCGAACTGCTCAAGGTGGGCAACGCCGAGATTCGCGCAGAGGCGGTCGAGGAGCTGGCCAAGTCGCGGAGCGAGGAAGCGCTGCGGCTCCTGAAGGATGTCTGGAAGGACAAGGATCGCGAAGTGCGCAAGGCCGCGGCCAAGATGATGTACAAGTTCGGCGATCGCCCGGAGGTACACGAGGCCTACCGCACGCTGGTGGAGGACCAGGATGAGTTCGTGAGCGTGCTGGCGACGCTGCGCTGGGCGCGGGTCGGCTCGACCGAGGTGATGCCGCGGCTGGTGAAGCTGCTGGACAGCAAGGTGCGCTGGGACCGCCAGCAGGCCCTGGCGGCGCTGATGGAGCGGACGCAGGACGGCTTCGGATTCGTGGCGGCCGACAAGCCGGACACGCCGCGGAATCGCGAGGCGATCATCAGGTTCAAGGACTGGCTGGTGGCCCATCCGGAGGCGAAGTAGGCAAGGGCGGGAAGAAGCGAGTTCATAGCCACAGAATGCACAAGAAGCACAGAAGCAGGCCTTGGCTCATGCGCAAGCGGTTGCAGTGAGGGGGGCGGCTGTTCACTTCGTGCTGGCTTGTGCCTGCGGTGCTTTCTGTGGCTGTACTGATTGCTCGACCCTCCAGTTGCAAAAAAGAGCGCACCACGGAGACACAAAGAGCACAAAGAAGAGGTGGTTAGAGCCAGGACCCGCAATTCGCGGACCCCACCTGCGGTGAGGTTGCGGCGTTGGCGTCTTGCTCATCCGGTCGCCGATCTTCTCCGTGGAATCGGTGGCTCTGTGGTTGATCTTTTCTGCAACGCTGGGGTCGACTCGATCGTGAGGCTATGGTTCCAGCCGGATGAACGGGAAGGCTGTGCTGCTCTCACCGAACCAGCCGTTGACGCGGCTCACGAAGGCATGCAGGTCGAGGCCCATGTAGCGCTCTCCCTCAGACAGGGTCGCCAGCGGTACGGCCAGATGTTCGCGGGCGCGCTCCAGCAGGCGCGCGACGCCCTCCGGCTGATCGACGTGACGCTTGAGATGGGCGGCGGAGACCTGGATCAGGCCCTGCAGGAACCGGCCCTGGACGCCGCGCTTGTCGGACTGCTGCCAGAGACCTTCCCAGGCCTCGTGGGCTTCCCACCAGAAACCCGCATTGTAGAGGTCGACCCCGTAGAGGTGGTCTTCCATGTCCCTCCACCGGGCGGGCTCGTACAGCGGGCCGGCGGGCGGATGGGCGCCGGTGGGGTCGTGGCTGTGCCCTTCCGGGTGGGCCACCGGGTGCGGATGCAGCCCGGGGACGTGGCGGTAGGGCGGGAAGGGCCGGGCGGTCAGCCGGGGCGGGGCTCCGGGCGGCGGTTCGATGTCCCGGAGCGCGGCGGTCATTTTGAGATCCCACGGGCGG
>CAYVVX010000675.1:0-3317 GCA_964455315.1 uncultured Planctomycetales bacterium
GAACAGCTTCGATAGTTCCTGGGGCGTTGGTGGCGACCACAGCACGTCGTCGCGGTCCCAGTCCGTGTCGGAAAGAACCCATGCGGTCTGCACAAGTCCAATCAGAAACTGAATCAACACGCCGTTGAAGTCCGGCCGCAGTGCTCCCCCCGCGAGCTTGAGCGTGCGCAGCGTCCTGCCGCCCGGCGTCAGCCCCCGAACCGGAAACGCCGGCTCGACCTCGCTCCACTCGACGGGCAGATGCACACCCTCGACGCGGCCTTCATAGGGCGTCCGCGAGAAGTTCCGCAAGGCAACCGTGACCTCCGCCCGCAGGGGCTCCTCGGCGGAAGCTACCTGGCGCACGCGCACGCCTTCGACGGTCGCCCGGACGCCGCGGGACCGCTCCGTCAGCCGAAGCCAGTCAAGCTGCTGCTCGAACCGCACCACGTCATCACCCAGGTCCGGCCCCTCGCCCAGCGCGGACGCCAGCTCCCCGGCCATCAACTGCCGGGCCGTGTCCCACGCCTCGGGCGCCTCCATCCAGGAGCCGGGCAGACCGTCGAGAAAGTGGTCGCCATAGCTCCGGCTGCCGCCCCCGGGCTCCAGGTCGGCCGCGATCACGTCGGCGATCGCCGGCCGGCCGTTGCGCCGCAGCAGCCAGAGGTACTCGCAGTCCTGCAGGCCGCGTCGAAGCCGCTTGAGCCGGATGGAGGCGACCGGCTGCGGAAGCCCGAATGGTTTGCCCGGGTGAATCAGGGTTTCGTGGTCCGCCGGCGATGCGGATTCGCCGTCGTCGCTTCCGCCGTTGACCCGGGGCAGGAACACGGCACTGCTCGCGAAGCGATACGCCTGCCAGGGAATGCTTCTGATACAGCTCGGCGAAGCGAACATCGCCAGGGAGCCCGCGAACGGCGGTTCGCCCGGCCACAGCCAGTTGTCGCGCCCTTCGGCGACTTCGGCATGCAGCGACGCGGGATCGGCCCGTGACGCCGGGGAGCACCAGATGTCCACCCACGGGCGAAGATCGCGATATCCTTCTCCGCTCCATCCGTAGGCCTCCATCGGCTGAGGACTCAGCGGCGAGATCAACCGCAGCCGCGGATCCACCGCGCGAACCAGCCGCCCCAGCCGCTCGGCCTGCTCGAACGACGCCGGGCGCGTCGGCCCCGGAGGCGGCAGCCACAGGACATGACGAGACAGCCAGCCCTGCTCCTCGAAGTGGCGGACGCACTCGCCGAGATAGGAGCGCAGCATCCGCTGGTAATCATCTTCATCCCAGCCGCCGAAGGACAGCGGCGAGGGATCCCGCTCATCGATCGGCAACGGCCAGAACGCCGCGGGCGTACGATCCTCGTACAACGAGCCTTCGATCATCGTCTCGATCAGCCGGTCGTAATCCGACCAGTCGAGGTCCACGCTTCCACCCGGCCCCAGCTTGCGGGTCGGACGCAGATCGCGGGGGAAAGGTGTCAGCCGATGCTCATGCAGCAGTCGGAACGTCCCGTCGATCAGCCTGGTGGCCTCGCCCCACGCCGGATTCTCGGGATTAAGTGCCCGCGGTCCCGCGAGGTCCTCCAGGTGATCGCTCAGCAGGCGGTCGATTTCGACCCCCGCCATCACCGGGAGGTGATGGGTCAGCGGAAGCGCAAACGGCCGCACGGTCAGGTGGATGTCCTGCTCCACGTCGTTGCCGCCACGCGCCCTGATCCGGAGTTTCGAGTGGTATGTGCCCGGCGCGACTCCGGGGGGCACGCTGATATCCACCCAGATCAGGGTGTTCACGCCGGGTTCGAGCACCAGGGGCAGTCCGCTGGCCGGAGAATCCAGCGGGACGAGCGGATCGAAGAGCTCCAGATCGGACAAATGCGGGTCTGCAAGCCTGAGTCGCCAGGCCGGCCACGCGTCGAGCCGGCTGACCAGCGCCCGGTAGAGGCGAACCTGGCGGCCAGACACAGCAGCCCCCTGGGTCCCGAATTCATCGACTGTGATCGAGCTAAGTCGAACCCCGTGCTCCTCGGCGCGCAGCACGAGTTGAAACGCGATGGTCTCGTTCACGGCGGAGGTCAGGCCGACCCCGCGCTGATCGCCGCTGCGGGCCTCAAACTCCGGCCCGGGCACCCCACCCGGCGTGACTGCCACACAGTCAGGCACGACCCACGCCCGCAGCCTGGATGCCGCCCCCTTCACAGGCATGGAAGACAGGCACGCAACGAGAACAGGCAGCAGCATGACGATCTGCCGCCAGATCCATCGCCGGGCGCTACCGGGGTGCCGATGCCATCTGGTCAGGTCAGGCAATGCGATGAAACTCCACTGGTTTCTGCTGAATGGGTTAAATCCCCACCACCGAACGGCCGACACTAACAGTGATCAGGCCCACGAGTATGGGGGCAGCGCGTTTTATCGGGTGCCGGACAACTGAGCAGCATCCCATGCCGGCGACCGGATGCCCAATCTCTGTGCAAACAGGAAGCCGAAGCCTGCTCCGAGAAACAGACATAAACGTTTGGCCTGCTTGCCCTTAGGGCAGCCATGCTCGCATTTCCACCTGGTGGCATTTCGATTGCTCTGCAACAGAATGCCTGACTGAAACCGCAGAAAGAGAAAAAGAGGAACCATGATCGTTCAGGCAGCCGACGGCACCGTGGAGTTTCGCTTCTACCGTCCCGGCGTCAAGTCCGTCGCTCTGGTCGGCGACTTCAACGCCTGGAAAGCGGACCAGACGTTCATGCGGAACGCCGGCAGCGGATGGTGGTCGTGCTGCCTGTCGTTGCTCCCGGGCACTTATCAGTTCCAGTATTCCAGCGAGGGCGAGCGGTTCCTGGATTACGCGGCCTTCGGGCTGGAGCACGGGCCGCACGGCCTGAACTCCGTGGTACACATCGATGAGACGGCGGTCTCGATGCCGGAAGCCCGGGCTGCGGCCGAAACCGTTGAGATTCCTTCGGAGGAGGTCCATCTGCGGCTGGTTCCGGCAGGGCGCCGGGCCGCGGCGGCGAATCGCGTGAAGCCCTCCGTAGCTCGTTCCGATTCGCGAGAACCGGTGGCCGCCAGCGCTTAACTCCCCTGCCGCGGTGTCGATGATGACCGCCGGACGATGACTCGCCCGGCCCTCGATCAGCCTCGGCCAAGCACGACTTCTCTCTACCTTGGAAGCGCGGTTCCCCAGCGGGAACCGCGTTTTCATTAGCATCCCAATGCTCCAGTCATCCCCTCAAAGGCCGCGTGGATGGAGCAGCCGGGCAGGTGCCGCCCCCCGGCTTGACGCAGGCATTGGGGCTCACTACTGTTATGCACCATCATAGGCGGAAGACACCGGCATCGCCCGCCGGGCC
>CAYVVX010000676.1:0-310 GCA_964455315.1 uncultured Planctomycetales bacterium
GTCCCGGTCGGCCGAGGACTGCGGCTCGATGGACATGCTGATCACCGTCTCGGGGAACTCGATCTTCTCCAGCAGCACGGGATGCCTGGGGTCGCAAAGCGTGTCGCCGGTGAGCGATTCCTTGAGACCGGTCACCGCGACGATATCGCCGGCTTCGGCCGCGTCGAGCTGCTCGCGCTTCTTGGCGAACATGCGGAACAGCCGGCTGACATTCTCCTTGCGCTCGCGGGCGGGGCTGAGCACGCGCGAACCCGACTTGAGCGTGCCCGAATAGACACGAACGAAGAAGATGTCCATGGGCTTCTCGGCG
>CAYVVX010000676.1:320-3316 GCA_964455315.1 uncultured Planctomycetales bacterium
AGACGTACGCCACCAGCGGCCTGGACGGGTCGCAGGGACAGGGAATCTCGGCACTTTCCACGCCGGGCGCTGCCGGCTCATGGCCGATGGCCGGCGGCACGTCGAGCGGCGAGGGCAGGTAGTCGATCACCCCGTCAAGCAGTCTCTGTACGCCGATGTAGTGCAGCGAAGAGCCGCAGAAGACCGGCTGAAGCTGGTTGGCGATGGTGGCCCGGCGCAGCGCCGCCCGCAGTTCGTCCTCGCCCAGCGGTTCGTCGGCGATGAACTTCTCCATCAGCGCGTCATCCGTCTCGGCCACGCGCTCCTCGAGCTCCTTGCGTGCCGCGACGGCGCTGTCGCGCAGTTCAGGGGGAATCTCCCGCTCCTCGAAGGTGGAGCCGAGGGCTTCCACCTTGTAGTACACCGCGATCATCTTCATCAGGTCGATCAACCCCTCGAAGTGGGCGTCGGCGCCGATGGGGATCTGCACCGCCACCGGATTGGCCTGCAGCCGGTCGCGCAGTGAGGCGAAGGAGGCCTGAAAGTCCGCCCCCACCTTGTCCATCTTGTTGATGAAGCACAATCGCGGAACGTGATACTTGTTGGCCTGTCGCCAGACGGTCTCGGACTGGGCCTCGACGCCCTCCTTGGCGTCGAAGACGGCCACCGCCCCGTCAAGGACGCGCAAAGAGCGTTCGACCTCGGCGGTGAAGTCGACGTGCCCGGGGGTGTCGATCAGGTTGATGGTGTAATCGCGCCAGGGGCAGGTCACGGCCGCGGAATAGATGGTGATCCCGCGCTGCTGCTCCTCCTGGTCGAAGTCGGTGATGGTGGTGCCGTCGTCCACCTCGCCCATGCGGTGGGTACGGCCGGTGTAGAACAGCACCCGCTCGGTGGTGGTGGTCTTGCCGGCATCGATGTGGGCGGCGATGCCGATGTTGCGAAGCTTGGTCAGATCGAGGGACACGTGCGGCTCCGATCAGGTCAGGGTCAACGAACGCGAGAGAATAGCGAATCGGCTGACTCCCGACCAGCGGACCGCGTGTGGCAGGACTGATATCGCGGATGGACTCCGTGCGGCTCCGGGGTGCCGCTCGACCGGCCGCGCCGGGGGATCGGAAAAGGGCACATTTATGGGGCATGATGTGCCGGATTTTCTGGGGAGCGTCGGGCGCGGTTGCCGAAAGATTCGCAAGTTCGCTGATCCGTCTCAGACACTACCCAACATGGGGATGCCGAATGAACAGGGCGATCGCCTTCCTGGGAGTCTGCGCGCTCGCAGCTCAGCTTATCGGACTATGCGGCTGTTCCGGAGCCAACTACATGCAGGCCGAAGCCGCGGCCTTCGCCGGAGGACCGCGCGGCTCGCACGTCGGCCGAGCGCTTCGAGGCGTCACCTCCTCGGCGGCCGCGCCAACCTCTTCGGGTAGTTACGACGCCTCCTGGATGCACGCCGGCCAGAACCGGCCCATCGTCGTGGTGGACATCGACGAGACCCTCTCCATCACCGACTACAACAGCGTCCTCATGGGCGTCGGCGGGGATGATTCCCAACCGCTGCCCTTCGCCAGGGAGGGTATGCGGCGGCTGGCG
Organism: uncultured Planctomycetales bacterium; assembly: GCA_964455315.1. GTDB lineage: Bacteria > Planctomycetota > Phycisphaerae > UBA1845 > PWPN01 > CAYVVX01. The sequence goes on from CAYVVX010000676.1 coordinate 1,893, forward strand.
GCGAACTTCGACATCATCTACCTGACCGCCCGACCGCAATCCTCGGCCAACGCCACGCAGCGCTGGTTGCGCTCCCACGGCTTCCCGGAAGGGCCCTTGTTCACCGCCCCCAACGTCGGCGACTTCCTGCTCCAGACCAGCTTCAAGCGGCAGGCGCTGGCCAAAATCCGCAGCCACTGGCCGCAACTGCTCATCGGCATCGGCGACAAGCCGACCGACGCTGACGCGTACCGCTCCAACGGCATGCTCGCCCTGGTGGTCAACCCCTGGCGGGATCGGACCTATCGCGATGACGAGCTGATCTTCAGGGACTGGTCGTCGCTGGATGCCTTCTTCCAGAAGAACCACGCCACCCTCAGCCACACTGAAAAACTGCGGCGGGCGGTGGTCACGAAACAGTTCAACGGATCGACGGTGGCGACCACCGCGCGGTAGGAACCGCGCGAGCCATCGGCGACAGGCGGTGGCGCGGCCCCCTCGCATGGCCGCACACCATGTTCATCCGGCGCGCACGGAGGATCTGTGGCGTGAACGGGCAGAAGACCTGCGAATCCACCTATATCGCGGCCCATGACCCCTGCGGGGGACCGGACCTGCATGGCGCCGCGGTCATCGATCGCTCCAGCGGTACCGCCCATTACTGGATGGTGCGCGGACTGCGATCGGAATGCGTCATCTCCGTCCTCGAGCAGCAGATTCGCCAGGCGCGGTCCCGGCCGCCGCGACGTAAGGACGCGATGGGCCGCGAATTGCTCGGCGCCCTCCTGGCCGCGGGCATCCTCGCCCTGCTGGCGTCAGGCCGGAACGTCATCTGACTCGATCGCGCTCCCCCGGCATTCTTCCCGCACCTGCTGCGCCGCCTGCATTCCACCGATGCGGGTTCCGCGTTTCAGCATGCACGCCGTTTCCACCCTGGACAGCGATAATCAATCCAGCCGCAGGCGGTAGCGCGGCCCGATCAGCTCAACCACACAGGCCCGACCGAACGCCGCGCTGAGGGTGGACGAAGTGAGCACGTCGGCGGCCCGTCCGCTGGCCACGACCGTACCGTCGCGAAGCACCAGTGCGTGGGTGATGTACGGCTCGATCTCCTCCAGGTGGTGGGTGACCAGGATCAGCGTGGGCCCGCCCGGCGACGCCAGCAGCTCACCCAGGTCAGCCAGGAGTGATGCCCGGGCAGCCGGATCCAGCCCGGCGCACGGCTCGTCGAGGATCAGCAGCCGCGGCCGGTGGATCATCGCGCGGGCGATCCAGACCCGCTGGCGCTCGCCCTGGGACAGGGTGCGATAGGGCTGTTCAGCACGGCAGCCGATGCCCAGTCGATGCATGGCGGCGATCGCCTGCGACCGCTCCACGCCGGTGGCCTCGCGGTACAGCCCCAGCGACGCGTCGAAGCCGGACACGACGATGTCAGCGGCGAGATC
>CAYVVX010000677.1:0-3300 GCA_964455315.1 uncultured Planctomycetales bacterium
CCGCGGATTCGGCGTCAGGGTAGGTGCTGACCAGATCGGCGCGTCCGGCGAGCCCCAGGGCGACGCGGGCGGCGGCATCGAGCCCGGCGATGAGCGAGTCCTTGCAGTAGCCGATGCAGGCCCGGTCACCGCGGTCGCCGGCCCGCGGCACCTCTGACTGAAAGTGCGGGTTCTTCGTCCGCGAGCCCTGCCCGGTGATGACGCAGCGCAGCCCGCGATCCTGCTGGTCCACGAACACGCGCCCCCGGCTGCCGACGATCTCCATCTCCTGGTTGACGTTGCCCTCGAAGTCCGCCGGGTTCACCCAGTTGTTGATGTAGGTGACGTTCATGCCGTTGTCGTACTGCACCGCGACCTGCATGGCGTCGAAAGTGTCGATGCCGTCCGGATGGGCGGCGTCGCGCCAGTTGGCCAGCAGCCTGCGCTGGCCCACGGCGTGCAGCGACACCGGCTTGACGCCCAGGTAGTAGCCGAACAGGTCGGTCCAGTGCACGCCGACGTAGCTGAACGGGTTGCTGTCCGCGGCCCATTTGAAGATCTGGGTGGAGACCTCCAGCGGCTCCTCGAGCACCGCCCGCCCGTAGAGCAGGTCGCCGAGCTGCGGGACGATGTCGACGAACGCGGCCCGCAGAAAGGAGTCGTAGCGCTTGTGCATGTCCACGGAGACGATGACCCCGGCCGCGTGACTCCGCTCGATGATCCTGCGCGCCTCCGCCACGGTCAGGCAGAGCGGCTTCTCCGCGACCACGTGGACGCCGCGCTCGACGGCGGCGAGGATCGGCTCGGTATGCAGATGGTCGGGCGTCGCGACGAAAAGCACGTCCGGCTTGCAGCGGTCGAGGATCTCGGTCCACGGCGTGTCGCCATGCACCGCGGCCGGCGGCGTCTTCGCCCGGGCGGGCACCCACGCGGTGTATTCGGCGGCGAGCGAGCGGGCGGTTTTTTCCGTGCGCGTGCCGATGGCGACGGTTTCGAACCGCGCGTCGGCGAGTTCGCGGGCGTGATGATCCAGCCCGGCCGTGCCGAGGTAGGGCGTGATGCCGTTGCGTTCGACGTCGGCGAGACTGCGCAGGACCACGTCGCGGCCGAACATGCCGCCGCCGACCAGTGCCATCTTCAGGGTGTGTTGGGCCATCGGGAATGATTCTCCGGGGATTGGCTCAGGTGTTATGACGGAGCCACTGCATGATTCGAGCAGCGCGGTCGAAGGCCGGATCGTTGGCTCTGCCGACCAGGGCGTCGCTCAGCGCCCGTGTCCGCGAAGGCGGCGGCACGTAGACGCTCCGGCCCATCTGGCAGACGTGATGGTCACAGATGATCACGCGGTATTCATCCCGGCTCCTGCCGCAGCGGCAGACATCGAAGGTGCTGTTGCCGGACTTGATATGAATCCTGTGCAGACCCTGGGGCAGGTCCGCCGAACCCGTGATGCGGGCGTGCACATCGCCGCCTTCGCGGCTCAGTTGATATTCGCTTTCGAGCTTTTCCAGGTTCCGACTCTCTCTCCGGCCGCCGGAAGCCGGGATGCTCCAGCCCAACTGCCCGGCGATGAACGCGACCAGCCAGCAGGCGTCATGAAACTCGCTGAGGTTGTTTCCGGCGAATTCGGTCGCCGTGCCGTCCTCCACGCCCATGCCCAGCTCGACGCTGATCTCCTCGATCCCCGCCAGCGTCTTCGCGTCGCAGCCGTCGAACATCCCGGCGAGCAGCTCGCGCAGGCGATAGGTGCGGTACCAGCCGATCTCGCGCATGACGTACTTGGGATGCGGCTCCAGGTGGGCGAAGCCGGCGGTGCCGGCGTCGAGGACAAGCCGGTCGGCGATCTTCCGCAGCCGCTCGAAGAGCCCGGGGTGTGCGGAGGGGTCCGGCGTCCACCAGATTGCCGTGGGCACTTCCGACTCGATCAGCGGCAGGACCGTGCGGTCGAGATGAGCGGTGGCCTGGGCCGGCGTGCGCAGGACGATCTGCTCGCAGCAGACCTGCGGGCGGTCGGGTTGGGGAATGTGGCAGATCGCCGAGACGGAAGCGCGCAGCGGAGCCGGGGAAGTGCTGAGTGCTGAGTGCTGAGTGCCGGGTGCTGAGTTCGCAGGTGTGGCACCGGCGTCTCGCCGGTGAGCGTCCGCAGCCCCGCCGGTCTCCGTCTCCAGCAGCAGCACGATCGTGCGGGTCGGGTAGATCGGCGACAACTCGCCGAGAACCTCGATGAGATCGCCCCAGTGGGCCGCGTCGCCGACCACGATCAGGTTCGCCAGGCAGACCCGCGTGACCGCTTCGTGCTCGGTTGCGCCGGTGGCTTTCTTCCCGGCGGATCGCCACATGGTCGACAGGGCCCGTTCGACCTCGCCGGGGTCGTTGAGCGGGGCGCCCTCGGGTGAGAGCAGGTCAGCAAGATCGGTCGCGGACATGGGGCACCTTGCAGGATGACTCGTTCTATGGCGTGAGCTTATCGCATCCGCCGCGGATTGGCCAAGCGGCGTCGCCTGCCCGGCAGCGTCTCACGCTTGCCCCGCGGCGCCGGAGGGAGACAATGGAAGGATTGGTTTCCACCACAGGAGGCGGCATGTCGAGCATCAGTCGTCGAGCGATGTTGAAACACGGTGTTGCCGCCGGTGCCGGGGCGGTGCTGGCGGGATCGCCGTTCGTCCGGGAGGGTCAGGCCGCGGCGACGCGTCCGGCTTCCCCGGCGAACACGCCCCGTCCCTGCCCGCCGGGGGCGTGGCGAAAGCACGGCGAGATCCTGGCCCCCACCGAGCCATGGGAAGGGCATCGCATCCAGAGCTTCACCTGTCCGGTCGAGCCGCTGGAGGCCGACCGCTGGCGGCTGTGGTATTCCGCGACGGGGTCGCATCGGGAGTATGCCATCGCCTGGGCGGAGGGCACCATCGGCGGCGAATGGCGTAAGGTGAAGGCGCGATGCACGCCCGGCGAGCCCAGCGACGGCGAGTTCGAGATCGGGCGTTTGCCGGAAGGGTGGCGCCCGGTGCAGCCGGTGCACGTCCGGCTGCCCGATGGCCGGCATCGACTCTACTTCTGGGTGCATGGGCCCGAGGTGACCCGTTACCTGGCGGCGGACAGCGACGACGGGCGGAGGTACCGCGTGATCGATCCGCTGCGCCCGGTGCTCTACCACCCGAACGATCGCGCCGCGGCGGGCGTAGCGACGCCGGACGGCTTCATCTTCCGCACCAAGACGGCCGCCCGCCCGGCGGACGAACCGGCGGCGCCCTCCCGACTGTTGTCCAACGACGCGACCATGCTGTACCAGCTCCCCGACGGAAGTTTCGAGATGTTCTCGGTGGC
>CAYVVX010000678.1:0-3290 GCA_964455315.1 uncultured Planctomycetales bacterium
TTATGGCTACGAAGTTGGTTTTCAGCCAACCAGTCCTGAAGATGACATCTATCCCCATCCACGATTACCCGCCCGCCCATACCTCCGTCAAGAGGATACGATGAAGTCGCCGGCGACCCGTTCCCGGTAGCCGACATGCGCGGCGATGAATGGCCGCACTCCTCTCGCCCATCACCTCCCTTCCATCCCGCCTCGGCTGAAAGCTGATAGCTGACAGCCAACAGTGGGCAGCGCCGACTCCGTGGTCCGCCGCCACGGCTCATCACCCGTCACTCTCTCTTCCGGAACCCCCGCCACGATCCCTGCGCAAGAAGGGAGTCCGCCCATGCCAGACGCTCATCCGGTCACCAGGCCTCGCTTCACCCGGCGCACGCCTCATCCCCGCGCGGCACGCAACCCGTCTCCCTTCGTGTCTTCGAGCCTTCGTGGTTCATATCTTGTTGCTCCCCTTGCCGACGCCCGTAAGCTGATGGCTGACCGCCGTTTTTTTTTTGCACGAACGAACCCACCAAAACCCCCCTCCCACCCCCGAAAATGCGGTTCATCCCCGAATCGCCCGCAAAAACGAACCCATTTCGAACCCAATCGGGTGCCTCAAGCCGGCGTCGCCTTCGGTGACCAGACCGCTACCGCCGTGGATGCGGACCAGGTCGAGGCTGTTGGCCTGGAAGCTGTCCACACCCCCGGCTCCGCCCTATGATGATCCCCGCGGGAGGGCAGTTGCCGCGGACGGAACCCATGGCCGAACGATACTTCATCATCGACGGGCTCAGCCAGATCTTCCGCTCCTACTACGCGCCGTTCCAGAACCTCACCTCCCCCGCCGGCGAGCCGACCCGGGCCACCTACGTGTTCACCAACATGCTGCTGCAGCTCATCCGGAAGCAGAAGCCCGACTTCCTCGCGGTGGCCATGGAAGGCGGCGACCAGGAGGTCTTCCGCGCCGAGATCGACCCCCAGTACAAGGCCACCCGCGAACCCCCGCCGGAGGATCTGGCCCCGCAGATCCAGCGCATCCTGCAGGTGCTCGAAACCATGCACGTGCCCATCCTCTCGGTACCCGGCTTCGAGGCCGACGACATCCTGGCCACGCTGGCGGCGCGGCTGCCGGCCGAGGACATCGACGTGGTACTGGTCAGCCGGGACAAGGATCTCGACCAGGTGCTCTCCGAGCGGGTCAGGCTGTTCGACCCCATGAAGGACGAGTTCATCGGGCCGGACGAGCTGCGGGCGGCCAAGGGCTACGGGCCGGACAAGGCCATCGAGATCCAGACGCTCACCGGCGACTCGACGGACAACGTTCCCGGCGTGAAGGGGATCGGGCCCAAGAAGGCGGCGGCGCTGATCGAGAAGTACGGCACGGCCCAGGCGGTGCTGGACCATGCCGACGAGCTGACCCCGGCGATGAGCGCCAACGTCAAGGCATTCGCGGACAGGATCGACATCGCCCGGCAACTGGTGACTCTGCGCCGCGACGTGCCGCTGGAGCTCGATCCCGAGTCGTGCCGCTGGAGCGAGGTGGACTACGCCGCGCTGGAGCCGCTGTTCGCCGAGTTGGGCTTTCGGCGGCTGCTCGAGCAGGCCCGGGCGGCGTCGGGCTCCGACACGGTGAAGCCGTCGAGCGGCGGAGCTCCCTCCTCCACGGCCGCGACGGGAACGGGCGAGGCCCCACCGTCCCGGCGACCCCGTGCTCCGGCCTCCGATGCGGGCGGGCTCTTCGCCGGGATCGCCGCGGCCGAGGCGGCATCGACCGCCGAAACGGGGGCAACCGCGGATACCTCGCAAAGGCATTACGTCCTGGTGGACGACGAGGACGCCTTCCGGGCCTTCCTGGCCGAGTTGAAGCAGCAGAAGCGGTTCGCCTTCGATACCGAGACGACCCACATCAACCCGGCTCACGCCGACCTGGTGGGGATGTCCTTCGCGTGGGCGGCGAACACCGGCTATTACCTGCCCATCCGCGGCGCCGGCCGATGCCTGCCCAAGGAGCCCACGCTGGCGGCGCTGCGGCCCATCTTCGCCGATCCCGATGTCGAGAAGGTCGGGCAGAATCTCAAGTACGACCTTGTCGTGCTGATGAAGGAGGACGTGCAGGTCGCCGGCATCGCGTTCGACTCGATGATCGCCAGCTTCGTGCTCGACTCCTCGCGGCGCTCCCACGGCATGGACGCCCTCTGCCGCGAACTGCTCGGCTTCGAGCCCATTCCCATCTCCGACCTGATCGGCAAGGGCAAGGATCAGATCCGCTTCGATGCCGTCGACACCCGCACCGCCTGCGAGTACGCGGCCGAGGACGCCGACGTCACCTGGCAGCTCTGCGAGATCCTGCGGAAGCAGTTGCACGGCACGAAACTGGAAGAACTCTTTCGCGAGACGGAGCTGCCGCTGGTCGAGGTACTGGCCGCGATGGAAGCCGAAGGCGTCCGGCTCGATGTGGGCGTGCTCGAGGAGATGAGCCGTACGATCGAGGTCCGCGTCGCCGAGCTCACCGACGAGATCTACGAGAAGGCGAAACGCCCCTTCAACATCGACTCGACCAAGCAGCTCGCCGAAGTGCTATTCGACGAGCTGAACCTGCCCGTGCAACGCAAGACCAAGACCGGGCGCAGCACCGACGCCGAGACGCTGGAGACCCTCGCCCCGCTGCACGAGGTGCCGCGGCTGATCCTCGAATACCGCGAACTGGTCAAGCTCAAGGGCACCTACATCGACGCCCTGCCCAGGATGGTCTGCCCGCGGACCGGGCGCATTCATGCCGGCTTCCACCAGACCGTGGCCGTCACCGGTCGGCTGTCGTCGAGCGACCCGAACCTGCAGAACATCCCCATCCGCACCGAGCTGGGCCGGCAGATCCGCCGGGCGTTCGTGCCCTCGGATGCGGATCACCTGCTGGTGACCGCGGACTACTCGCAGATCGAGCTGCGCGTGCTGGCTCACTTCTGCCAGGACAAAGCGCTGAAGCGGGCGTTCGAGGACGATCTCGACATCCACCAGTTCGTCGCCGCCCAGGTGTTCGCGGTGCCCATCGAGGAGGTCACCCGCGAACAACGCGGCCCGGCCAAGGCGGTCAACTTCGGGATCATCTACGGGCAGTCGGCGTTCGGGCTGGCCCGCACCACGGGCATGAGCCAGGGCGAAGCCCAAAGCTTCATCGACATGTACTTCATGCGCTACCCGGGCATCCGGCTGTTCATCGACCGCGTCATCGAGGAGGCCCGCCACCGTGGCTACGTGGAGACCATCCTCGGGCGACGGCGACACGTGCCGGACATCACCTCGCGCAACCGCAC
>CAYVVX010000679.1:0-1492 GCA_964455315.1 uncultured Planctomycetales bacterium
CAAGATGATGGCGATACTCCGCAAGCGGCCTGAGACGGACCTGGTCGACGCCCTCTTCGCGACGACGATGCAACCAGGACTCACCCCATGCACTGGCGCAGTCTTCGAGCAGATGCTGGGAGGCGATCACTCGTCCGGCGTCGTCCGGCGGATCGCAGGAGACCCAGAGCTCCCCTTCCTGCAGGCGATCATGCTCCGTGAAAGCGAGGAAGTGATACCCTGCGTCGCGATACCAGCGGGCGATGGCCTCGGGAAAACCGCCGCCGTCGCTCCAGAAGGAGTGGGTGTGCAGGTTGCCTTTGAACCATCGCCCCGACATCACGTCTCCTCGGGATACCGCGCGCGAGGCTCGACCGGCCGGCGCGCTGCCTGCGCCCAGTCAGGGCGTCACTGATCTGCCGGACGCGGCGGACGCATAGCAGGCCGCGAGCACGCGTTGGTTCCACAGCCCCTGGGCCCCGTCGATCGGCGGGGCCGTGCCGGTCAGCACGGCCGCGGAGAACGCCTCGATTTCCGCGCGATAAGTGTTCACCGGGTCGGGTGCGATGATGCCGGCGTCATCGCCGGACCGTTGCTGGGTCGCGTCGTACCCGCCGCCGGTGCCGGCACGGAGGAAAAGCTTACCGCCGGCGCCCTGCCCGATGGTGCCCTCGGTCATGATGCTCCCGCCCGAGCCGTACACCTCCAGGCGGTTCAGCGAACTGGCATCGGGCACATTGAACAACGTGTCCACGACGCTGCGGGCACCGGACTCGTGCTCGATCATCACCACCGCCGTGTCTTCACCGGCGTATTCGTGAATTAGACTTGCGGTGGTGCACCAGACCTTCCGCGCCCGCCCCAGCAGCATCTCGAGCAGATCGATGCAATGGCAGCCCATGTCCATCAGGCTGCCGCCGCCGCCAAGGCTCGGATCCTGGCGCCAGGCCCCTTCCATCGGCGGGTACCAGCAGGAGAGCTGGGCCCGCCCGAAGACCGGTGTTCCCACCGCCCCGTCGCGGATCAGCCGGGCGGCCTCCCGATGGCAGGCGTGGAACCGCATGAGCAACCCCACGCCGAGCTTCACCCGGGCCCGCTCGCAGCAGGCCACGATGCGCTCGGCCTCGACAACATTCAGCCCCAGCGGTTTCTCGCACATGATGTGCCGGCCCGCCCGCGCGGCCCGCTCCACCTGGTCCGCGTGCAGATGCACCGGGGTGGCGATGTAGATCGCGTCGCACCCGGCCGCCAGCAGCTCGTCCTCGGTGGCACAGGCTCTGGCATCGAATTGTGCGGCGATGGCCGCGCAGTCGCGCACGTCGAATACCGCGGCCAGCTCGGCATTGGACGCCGCCAGAATCCCCTCCGGAATCGTTCGGCGGCGGGCGATTCCTCCCGCCCCGAGCACGCCCCACCTGACCTTGTTCATGGTACGATCCTCTCCGACGCCCTCGCGGGCAGGACGCCACGCGGCAGTGACGCCCCGGCCACGTAAGGCGGCGCCAGCAGGTTG
>CAYVVX010000679.1:1502-2152 GCA_964455315.1 uncultured Planctomycetales bacterium
CGAAGGCCATGATCCGCCGGGGGTCGAGCAGCCGCGGCGCGGGCAGCGACGCGTCGGCGATCACCTCGACCGTGCATTCGATCACACCGGAAGTCTCGATGGCTCCGCCAATGATTTCACCTTCGCCCTGCGCGGCATGAATATCACCCATCATGAGCAATCCGCCGTCGGTATGAACGGGAAGCAGGAGGGTCGCCCCCGGTCGGATCGCGGGAAGATCCATGTTGCCCCCGTGATCGCCGGCGAAAAGCGTGGAAATCGACTGGCCCCACTTCGGGCAGACGCCGATGCAACCGACGAACGGATTGAGTTCGACTTCGATCGGGTCGCCGCCCAGCGAATTGGTCACCCTGGCCACCCCCGCGGTCACGTCGATGTCCCACACGTAGAGATGGCGAGGTGTCGGCTCCCCAGCGCGTCCGTCTCGTGGCGGGCTGAGCAGATCACCCGGCAGCAGCCCGTGGGCCGGCGCGAGCCCGGTCTGCCCGCGGCGACGGTCGAGGTTGACTTTTTCGATGCGGACCGCCAGGGCATCGCCGCGGCGGGCCCCCTCCACGAAGATGGGCCCGGCAACGGGATTGCCCTCGAACAGCACGATCCCAGCAGACTGCTGGCGCTGCCCGGCGGACAGGAGGGTGCCGTCTGCCATC
>CAYVVX010000679.1:2162-3288 GCA_964455315.1 uncultured Planctomycetales bacterium
CAGATCACGCGCAAGGATGCCCCCGACGGAACGCGCAGGGTCGGCTCGTGGGGTCCGAAGGTGTAATAGAATCGAGGCGAGATGAAGTCTTCCCGAACCACGGCATCCCTCGGAGTCATGTCAGCCCTGGGGCTTGATGGCTTCCACGGCCTGGGCGAAGCTCATGCCCGCCTCCAGGTGCGGGGCCAGAGCTTCCTCCCGGGCGTGGATCGCCTCGGTCCTGGTGAACACCTCGGCCAGGATCTCCTGCGGGACCACGACAAGGCCGTTGCGGTCACCGACGACCCAGTCACCGGGGCGAACGGGTATCCGGCCGCAGCAGACCACCGTATTCCATTCGCCGATTTCGGCGAACGTACCGGCCCGCGGGCAGATGCCGCGGCTGAACACGGGAAAGCCGAGGGCAACGATGTCCTCGACATCGCGCACCGCCCCATCCACAACCGCGCCGGCGATGCCGCGGGCCTGCAACCGGCGGCTCATCAGCCCGCCCATCAGGATCACGTCGCAGATCGCGCCTCCATCCACCACCAGCACGCTGCCGGGGGGCGCCAGCTCAAGGGCCTGATCCATCGCATGAGTGGCCCCGGGGTAGCAGCGCACCGTGAACGCCGGTCCCGCGACCTTCATGCCGGTGTCGACCGGCGACATCCCGCCGTCCATGGCCTGAAAGTAGCGCCCGCACGCGCGCAGGGCGTCCGACACGTTGGCGCTGCCCAGTCGGCACCATCGATCCGCACTCAGGGCTGGTTCCAATGCTGCTGTCATCGCTTGGTCGGCTCCTTGATCTCAGCGCCCGCCTGGGTTGACTTTACGGCCTCGCCAATGGCGTCCCACAGATTCAGTTCCCAGATGGCGTCGCTGCGGTAAATGGTGATCTCATCGGCCCCGGCCGCGACGGCCACATCAATCCCCTTCTTGAGCAGATCCGGGGTGTTCAGATTGCCGCCATAACAGGCCAGGAAGCAGTTGACCCGCACACGATCCGGCACGCGCGTGCGCACGTTGCGCACGCTGTCGTAGATCAGCTTGAAGTCGCGCGTGTAGGGGGCCACATGCAACGTGTCGACGATGCCCATCCTCGCCCAGGTGTGCCAGTCCTGCAAGGCGCTCTCCATCGACTGCT
>CAYVVX010000680.1:0-3285 GCA_964455315.1 uncultured Planctomycetales bacterium
TTGGTCCCAGGCCCCGAATCGCGAGCGGACGTACCACAGGTGGTGGTGGAACGTGCTCATCTCCATCAACGCCGGGTGCTTCAGATGCTTCCAGATCAGGAAGACGAACTTGGAGCCGTAGTGCCAGCCGTTTTCCCAGCCGGCGTGGATGCCTTCGCCATCCAGGGCGTCGAGGTACATCATGTCGAAGCCGCAGTGGTCGAACACCTCGGCACAGCGGGCGGCCACCTCCTCGTACAGGGTGCTGTCGCCGTCGGGCAGGAACAGCCCGAAGGTCTCCTTCAGGTGGTGGACCGGGGCGCCCTTCTTGTGCTCGGCCGGGCGCGTGCCCCAGGCGCCGCGCTGGACAGAGGTGAATCGGTAGGGCGGCTGCTTGTCGATTCCGCCGAAGGTGATCAGTTCGTCGTCGATCTGCACGGTCACCGAGTTATGCACGAAGAACCCGGTGGTGGTGGAGAGCTTTTCGGTGGACTCCTCCACCGGTACCGCCGCGGCGTCCACCGGGAGATCCTCACTCAGTGTGAACGTGGCCGCCTTCGCCAGCCGCGGATCCGGCACCGGCGTGACCCACTTGCTCTGCTTGGAGATGAAGAATGCGTAGGTGTGCAGCCCGGCGGAAATGCCGGAGGCATGAAGCTTGTCGATGACCGCCTTGAGGCTGCTGAGCCCTTTGGGATAGAGCTTCGGGTTCGGCTCGATGTCGCCGAACCGGAACGAGGTGCCGCCGTGGAAGTCGATCTGGTTGAGGCCCATCTTCCTGGCGACCGCGATCCACTCGTCGACGTTGTCTTCGGTCAGGGCGTCGAAGTTGAACAGGTAGGAGCCGCGGTTGATGCGCTGTTCCAACGCCCAGGGCCCGCCCAGCGGCGACACCGGCAGGGTTTTCGCCTGGCGGACGATCTCCTGCATGACCGATCTCAGTTGCTCCGCGGGCGCCGCGGCCAGCCCCACGGCGGCCCCGGCGATGCCGAAGCGGGGGTAGGCGAAGGCCGGCCCGCCGCGCCCGTTGAGTCCGGGCAGACCCTGCACGTTGGTCTGAAGGTTCAGGGCCATCGGGCAGAGCACCAGCGGGTTCTCAGCGCCGGTCTGCGCGGCGATGGCGAAGTCGCCAAACTGCAGATGCGTGATCTCCTCGCTGCTGATGGACACGACGTTGATGCGGGCGTAGGTCTGCTCCTGCACCACGTCGAACACGGCGTCGATGCCGGTGTCGCCGAAGGTGGCCGTGAGCCGGCTGCCGCTGGTGGTCATCCGCGTGACCGGGTGGGCTGCCCCGTTCCTGACGATCGTCGCGAATGGCCGGGGCGCTTCCGGCTGGGCGCGGCGGTCCTCGCGGTCGCGCTTGTCGATGAACGCGGCCGTGGTGCCCTGATCCGTCAGCTCGATGCGGACATGGCTGTTGTCGATGGTGTAGATGACCTGGGCCCGCTCAGCGGCCAGGCCGGGCAGAGCGGTGAGCGTGGTCAGGAGTACGGTGGCGGTTGGGCCGAACTTCGAACAGGCCATCATCGAGATTCCCTCGGAACGCAAAGCGGCGGGTGCCGGAACAACAAACGGCGGCATTGTAGCCTGTACCTGCGAGGAGGTCATGACCGCCGAAGCAACCTGGTTCCGGAGAGGACCATCGGGGTGACAAGCCTCTCGTCGGCGGATAAGCTTTCGCCGATGGAGTGGATCATCCCGCGGGACTGCCCGGTCTCTCCGTTGACGTACATCCTGGTGGCGATCGCCGCGTTCCTGATGACGTCGGTGTCGAAGGGCGGGTTCGGAGGCGTGGGCATCCTGGCCGTGCCGATGATGCTCATGGTCGCCCCGGGCAAGTTCGTCCTGGGCATGTGGCTGCCGCTGCTGGTGCTGTGCGACATCTGCACCATCCGCGCGTACCCCAGGGAGTGGGAGCTGCGCCCCATCCTGCTGCTGTCGCCGTGGATGTTCGCCGGCATCCTGGTGGGCTACGTGCTGCTTGACGTTCTCACCGCGGGGGACGTGAAGCTGTTCGTCGGCGCGCTGGCCTTGGCTTTTGTGATCCTCGAGGTGGCTCGTGAGTCGCTGGCCCGATGGCTGCGGCAGCACCAGGAACGGCCGCCCTGGCGCCCGACCCTCTGGACCACCGCACCGTTCGGCCTGGTTGGCGGGGTCAGCACCATGATCGCCCACTCCGCCGGGGCGGTGACCACCATCTACCTGCTGGCCCAGCGGATGGAAAAGCGGGCCTTCGTCGGAACCAGCGGAAGGTACTATTTCCTGTTCAATTCTCTGAAGGTGCCGTTCTACGTCAAGCTGGGCATGATCAACGGGCTGACCCTGCGGCAGAGCCTGTGGATGGTGCCGCTGGCGCCGCTGGGGGTGTGGATCGGCTCCGCACTGAACCGCCGGTTCCCGCCGCAGGCGTTCAACCGGTTCGTATACGTGCTGCTGGCGGTCACGGCCGCGTATCTCTTATGGGAAAGCCTGGCCGGAGGAAACGGAAAGTGAATGCGGAGCCGGCATCCACGCGCGGATGATCCGGCCGGCCGCAGCAGCACATCGGCGTGCCTGTCGCCGGGCCGCCGGAGTCTGGGATGCGGTTCACCGAACCGCCCGCTACAATTCCGCCCATGACGATCGCCGCGGAGAAACTGACCGTCGAACGCATGGGCCGATCGGTCCTTCGCGACGTCAGCATGACCATCGCCGATGGCGACTGCGTGAGCATCATCGGTCCGAACGGTGCGGGCAAGTCAACGCTGTTGTCCGCGCTGCTGGGGTTGCTGCCGGCCCGGTCGGGACGGGTACTGGTGGATGGGGAGCCGGTGGCGCGGATGCCGCGTCGGACCCTGGCGGCGAAGATTGCCTACGTCGCACAAATCCACGACGGCTTCCTTGGATTCGAAGTCCGGGAGGTGGTTGCGTCGGGGCGCTATTGTCACCATCATCCGCTGGACGGGCTCGGCGAGACCGACCGCGAGGCCATCGCCGACGCCGTCGCGGCCACGCACATCGAGCCGCTGCTCGATCGCACGGCGGACACCCTGTCCGGCGGCGAGCGGCAGAAGGTGTGGATTGCCGCCGCACTGGCCCAGAAAACGCCCGTTCTGCTGCTGGATGAGCCGACCAGCGCCCTGGACCCCGCTCATCAGGCCGACCTGGTGGGCATCATGCGCTCCTACGCCGCTGCCGCGAATACGCTGGTGGTGGTCTGCCACGATCTCAACCTGCCGCTGGCGCTGGGCGGCCGTGTGGTTGCGCTCAAGGATGGAGCGGTGTTCATGGATGGGCCGGTGGGCGGGCTCCGTGATCTGGCCG
>CAYVVX010000681.1:0-3284 GCA_964455315.1 uncultured Planctomycetales bacterium
GGGCCAAGGTGAGCTCGATCTGAAGTAAGGTCAACCGAATAACGCCCCAACGGGGGCTACACGATGCGCTCGGCCTGCTCGGGCGGGCCATCCTAACGCCACGCCCTCTGGGCGTGGTTGGTTACTGATTTACCGGTCGTTTGGGCTGAGCGGCCCTGCCCCCATCTCCTGGGCTGGCGATCCTCAGATTGCCAGTATTCCCCCGGACGGGCTGTGGGGCATGGCCGTTGGACGGGACTGCTGCGAGATGATCCCAACCGCGTGATAACGGGTCTGCGTCCTCAAAGACACGTTGGGCAGGTCCGGTCTCGGTTCGCGCACCCCATTTTCTCCACTTTGCCCCCCGCAATTGGCCCCCGCGGTCATGGCTGAATTGTAAGCTGATAGCAGATCGACGCGCCCGCTCGCCGTGATTGTTCCGGGGCGCGACCTTCGCTTCATCAGTCGCAGCCCTCGACAGATGCAGCCGGTGGATGAAGCTGCGCCCTGCCGGGGATCCCGTCCCGCCAGGCGCAGCGGTGAGGGGAGACTGCTGCATGTACCCGTATGGCCGTCCCCGGTTGGGACTGGTTCTCGGACTGTTGGGCACTGGGCTGGTCGGCTGTGGCGCTGAGCCTCTCCCGGAGGCTCCCGTGGACGAGCAGGTGCTCAGTGAGCCGGGTCCGCGGCCTCCGACGCACCCCAGCCCCGGAGTGGGAGAAGAGGTGCCTCCCCAGCCGCCCGAGGAGGAACCGCCGGCGCTGGCCGACGATCCGCCACCTGATGCCGCTCCCGTGGAGGCTCACGACTACCAGGCACATATCGTCGTGACGGCGGATAGCGTGATCCGCTTCATCCCGCGAACCCTGTACGGCACCAACGTCGAGTGGGCCTTCAGCGCCAACGGGCTCTGGGATCCCGTGGCTCAGCAGGTGCGTCCCGAGCTGGTCAGCATGACCCGGCAAAGCGGATTCGCGCTGCTGCGGTTTCCGGGAGGCGTGCTTTCCGACTATTACCACTGGAAGGACGGCGTGGGCGCGCGGCAGGGCCGGGCGGTTTCCGAACACTATCCCGGCGGTCCGGTGTCTTTCCACGACTTCGGCACTGACGAAGTCATGGCGTTGGCCCGCACACTGGGCAGCGAGTTGCTGATCACGGTCAACGCCGGGACGGGCACGCCGGAGGAGGCGGCCGGCTGGGTGGTCCATGTAACCAGGTCGATGAGGGCATCCGGATCTCCCCGGGTGACCTGCTGGGAGATCGGAAACGAACTCTATGTGAACGATGGCAGTCCCACCAACGGCCCGATTGCAACCGCGCCGGAGGTCTACGCTCAGCGCGTGCTCAGCTTTGCTGCGGCCATGCGTGCTGTCGATCCCTCCATCCGCATCGCCGCCATCGGCGGCGAGAGCCAGGGTGCCCTCATTGCCACCGGCTATCCGGCTTGGAACGAAACCGTCCTGGGCATTGCCGGCCACGAGATTGACATGCTTTCGGTCCACAACGCCTACGCCCCCTTGGTTTTTGTCGATCGTGGTGAGAGCGTGCGTGAGGTGTATGAGGCCATGCTGGCGGCGCCGCGGCTGGTTCGCCGCAACCTGGACACGATCAAGGGGCAGATCGACGCGCATGTCCCCGGCCGGGCTGAGGACATCACGTTGGCCATCACCGAATGGGGCCCGTTCTTCCATGCGCTGCCGTCGAGCCGTTTTGTGGATCACGTCAAGACGCTGGGTTCGGCATTGTTCACCGCAAGCGTGCTCAAGGTGCTGATAGAAGACCCACGGGTGGAGGTGGCCACCTCGTTCAAGCTGGTGGATAACGCCTACATGGGCTGGATCGGCATCCGTGATGGCAATTACGCGGTGAAGGCACCCTGCCTGGCCATGGAAATGTTCACCCGGCACTTCGGCTCCCAGGTGGTGGCAAATGAAGTCACGTCACCCGCGTACCAGAGCAGCGCCGTGGGGCTGATGGACGCCATGCAGGACGTGCCTCTGCTGGAGACCGTCAGCAGCCTGTCCGACGACGGCCGCAGGCTCTTCGTCATGGTCATCAACAAGTCGTTCGACGAGCCGCTGCGGGCCCTGATTGATCTGGAGGGATTCGAAGCGGCCGGGGGGATGGTCCACGTTCTGGCCGGGACTGCGATCGACGCGAACACCGGCACGGAGCTGCCGGTCGTCCCCGGGCTGACCTGGGCCCCCCAGGCATCCGCGGAACCGGCGGGCAGGTTCCATCAGGGCAATCCCAGTGAGGTTACCCTGAGCTCATCCCGGTTGGACGTGGACGGCAGCAGCTTCGTGTACGAGTTTCCCGCCCACTCGGTGACATCGCTGGAACTGTTCCGGGCGGAGTGATTCGCCGCGAGTTCACTTCGCGGTGGCTGATTCGCGAAGCGGACGACAGCTGCGCACCTGGGAGCTTACCCGGATCCGGGTCACCATCTTGGTGAGACCCTTGGTCTTGGCACTCCAGGTCCGCAACGCCGCTTCCAGTTCGTGATGCCCGTCGCGGGAGAGGCGGAATTCGAAATCCTCCGGCTCGTCCAGGCGGTAGTCCTCGATCGTGAGTGGTTGGCCGTCGGCGATCCAGGCGCCGATGTCATGGGAAAACCGTTCCGACACCGGTGCCAGGATCTGGTCAACGTTCTCACCGTGGGCATGCTTGAGCAACTGGTGGCGGGACAGGTCCGCCCAGAAGGCGTCGAACGCCTTGGTGTCGGGCACGATGCCCCGTGATTTGAGCAGCTTCGCGGTCGCGGACATGGCCAGCCTGCACACCTCGGGCCACAGGTGGAATGATGCGATGGCCCGATACTTGTACATGAGATTGTCGCCGATCTCGCCTTCCTGCAGCCGCTTGAAGTTCTCCTCGCGACCGTAATGTTCAGCGCAGGCCTGGCGACTCTCGAACAGCTCGCCCTTGGTCTCACCCACGAACTCGTTCAGGAAGCGGTGGACCGGGCCGGTGTCCCGCTCCATCGCCTCGAGCATGGCCACCAGCCATTCGGAGGCCTTGATGCCGTTCTGCTTGACGAAGGTGACCACATCGTCAAACCAGTTGTCGTTCCAGAAGACGCTGAAGGTCATGTGCAGCTTACGACAGCGGATGTAGTCCTCGAAAGGCAGGGTGTCGGTGCCGACGATGACTTCCTCGATGTCGAAGACCTTCTCGCCGCCGTACACGCCGAAGTTCTTGGGCAGCACGCGGAAGCGGGTCATGAACTTGAACTCGTCGCGGGCGCTGGCGGCCTCCATGTCCGAGCCCTTGAGCATCATGGCCTGGAAGCAGTGCATCGAGTT
>CAYVVX010000682.1:0-3280 GCA_964455315.1 uncultured Planctomycetales bacterium
AGGTCGTCGTCGTGGACATCGGCGTGGTTGATGACCGCGGTGAGCAGATCGCGGTTGGGCTCGAACTGCCGGGTCATGGTCACGACCGGATCGTCGCTGCCGTCGCGGAAGCGGATCTTGCCGACCATGTGGCCGACCACGGCGCTGCCGTTGTCCAGCGGCTCGTAGGTCACCCAGCCGGCGGTCAGGCCCGGGCCGAGGATCTGGTCCATCGCCCCGGTGTCCGGGTCGTAGCTGTAAGTCACGCTGTAGTCGGCGTCGGGATCGAGGTAGGTGCCCACGTCGAACCCGGCCGGCAGTGGATCGACGGGCATGGTCGCGTTCCTGGATATCAGCAATCCTTTAACGCCCACGCTTCTGCATGCCATTGCAACGTCCGGCGAGGTCGGAGTGATCGGTGCGACCCGTGATCCCAACACGGGCCGGTACCTGTTTGTCCTGACCTGTTGTGACTCATCGACCATCGAATTCTACGAATCGATCGGCACGGCCGACCTCAACCAACCCGGCTTCGCCTGGCAGCTCGTCGACAGCTGGCACGAATCCGGGCTCAGCGCGGGCGCCGACAAATGGATGAACTGGCAGAACATGAACTTCCTTCGGGATCAGAACGGCGTGCTCTACCTGGCATGCAGCGCCAACACCGCCGGCGGGCCCTGCGCCGAGGACTGGATTCGTCTCTTCCGCGTCAGTCGGAATGGCAGCAGCTTCATCTTCACGCTTCTCCAGGAGCGGCACCTCAAGCTCAATGATCCGGACATGGGTTGTCTCGCCGCCGCGGGAGGGTTTTATGTTTCGCCCACCGGCCAGTTGATCCTCTACACCACAGAACACGATAACGATGGACCTGGCGGGACGATCAAGATGGGCGAGTTCCGCAATTATGATGTAACCCATCCGCTGAACGACGGCGGATGCGAGGGATGGATCGAGTTCTACGAAGACCAGACAGGGTGGAACGACGGTTCACCGGACCGCAGCGTGATCCTTGATGGTGCTGACTACTCCCTGGAGGATTGGGACGACTTGAGCGCGATGGGCTGGAACGACGAGTTCGACTCCGTGCGCTGGAATCTCGCTCCCGGCGTCAGCGCCCGCCTGTACGAGCATGCCGGCTTTCAGGGAAAGTTTACCACCCTCACGGGCAGTGGAAGCATCGCCGTGCTCGATAACCATGCCGGAGGATTCGGAGACCTCGTTTCCTCCGTTCAATTCATCGGGATCACGACGCCGGACATTGTACGGCCGGGGCTTGTCGGTTATCCGCAGACTGTGAATCAGGGCTTACAGTGCCTGACCGGAGCGACGCTGTCCGTGACGCCGGGTTTCTATGATGAAACCATTCTGGTGGATCAGCCGGTCACCATCCGCACCTATGAGGCTTTTCTGCAGGGGGACGTCTTCATTGGCAGGGATGGGCCTTGAGAGAAGCCTGGTGCGCACCAGGCGGGGTGTGCAAGTCGTACTTTCGGGCGTTCCTGGCGGCTGCCTTCAGTGGCCCGCATGGATCAGGCCGTGTCGCTTCGCATCATGTACCGCAGAAGTCATCGTAAGACCCGACCAATGCCAGTCAGTCTACTTCGCAACGATGTCGGATGATGCACAGGCATTCTCACGCCGAAACGTCTATGAACCATCCTCCCTGGCAGTGACACCGCGTGAAGGCTGGTGATGACTTGTTTCACCCATCGATGAGACGTTTTCCTTTTCCGATCAAGCCACGGATGCCTCGCCTTTGCGCCGCAACTTGTCGTTGTGTCATTTTCCGCCTGTCCATATCAGCGGGCCGGTCATGAGTCGGCGGTACACCCGGCAGGCGGCGAGAACCTCCTGAAAGGGCACGAATTCATCGGCGGTGTGGGCCTGGGCGATGTTCCCCGGGCCGATGATCACGTTCGGAATGCGTCGCCGGCTGTAGTCGGATGCGTGGCAGCCGTAGCTGACGCCGCCGCAGGCAACTCCTTGTTCCGGCCCGTGTACCTCCTGACATATCGCACGGCAGCAGTCGACAAAGGGATGGTCCGCCGGCGTGATCGCTCCTTCCCAGAGCTGCACTGACTCGTGAACCATGGGGAGTCTGCATCGCGCCTCGAGGAACTGCTGGACATCCCGCATCGCATCGGCCGGCGGTTCCTCCGGCAACGTGCGCAGATCCAGCGAGATGCGGCATTGCGCCGGCACCATGTTGCAGGCCGTACCGCCGCGAATGGTGGTCACGGTCAGGGTGGGCGGACCCACGAGCGGGCTGATCCTGGTGGAAAGCACTTCCTGCTGGTACAGCTCCAGGGTCTGCAGCACCCGCCCCATGCCGGTGATGGCATTGACGCCTTCGTGGGGGCGGCTGGTGTGAGCGCTGCGTCCGTTGACGACGATGTCCCAGCGGGCAGCGCCCTTGCAGGCGATGATCGGCATGGCCCCGGTCGGCTCGCCGACCACCGCCGCGTCGATCCGCGGATGCTCGGCCAGATAGGTTCGCAGCCCCGTCCGCCCGTATTCCTCGTCGGCCGATGCCAGCAGGACAACGCGATGCGGCGGGGGACCGGACCGGTTGGCTGCCGCCAGCGCGACCATCATGGCCGCGAGCGATCCCTTGGTGTCGCAGGCGCCGCGGCCGTAGATGCGATTGCCCTCGCGCCGCGGGCGAAACGCGGTGTCGAGCCAGTCGTCGGCAGGCACGGTGTCGGTGTGGGCGTCAAAGAGAAGCGTCGGTGCGTCACCCTCAGCGCCGAGCGTTGCGACCACGTTGGCGCCCCCGGACGGCACCGGCAGGAGGACCGCAGGGATGCCGCGGTCGAGCAACCAGCGATGCACGAACCTGGCGATGGCCTCCGGCTCGCCGGCTCCGGCGGGCAGTTCCGCACCCGCTCGGCCCATCGGATTGACGCTGGGGATGGCGATCAGTTCGAGGAGCAGTCCCTCGAGCTCCGCCTCATCGATGAAGGCATCCGTGTTGTGGTCCGTCGGCACCCGGAGAGCCTCCCAGGCGAATCGGTTGCCCCGATAAACAAGCTCGGGAGCGGAAACACGGCCTCACAGCCCGGCCAGGCCACGCTGTACCCTGGCACCTTCAGCCAGATACAGCGTCCCGCCCGGACCGGGCTGGTGTCACGCCCATACCGTCATGATGCCCGATGGAGCCCACCGTGGCGGTAGAGGCGCCGCGGCCGAGGCCTTCGAGCAGCGGCGGCTCCTCCCTGCCGGGCCTGAGCGGCTCGAGCTCAAGCTCAAGCAGCTCACGCAGCAGCTACTCGGCGAGCTCGCGGCCCCCGCCGCGTGAGTC
>CAYVVX010000683.1:0-3279 GCA_964455315.1 uncultured Planctomycetales bacterium
GAGCAAGGCCATCGACGCCCTGCGCCCGCAGGACACCTTCAACCTGATCACCTTCAGCGGCGATACGCACATACTGTGGGATGAGCCCAAGCTGGGCAGCAGGGAGAACATCGAGGAAGCTCAGAAGTTCCTGGCCGAACGACAGGGGCGCGGCGGCACCGAGATGATGAAGGCGATCAACGCGGCCCTGGTGCAGACGGTTGGCGGTCGTGCGGCGGCGCCGATGCGCATCGTCTGCTTCATGACCGACGGCATGGTCGGCAACGACATGGCCATCATCGACGCCGTCAAGCAGAATGCGAAGACCACCCGCGTGTTCAGCTTCGGCGTCGGCAACAGCCCCAACCGCTACCTGCTGGAGAGCATGGCGAAGGAAGGCCGCGGCGAGGTGGAGTGGGTGACGCTGCAGGACGACGCCGACGAGAAGGTCGAGCGGTTCGCGAAACGGATCCAGACGCCGGTGCTGGCCGATGTGGAGGTGGCCTTCAACGGCGTGCAGGTGACGGACGTGCTCCCCGCGCGGCTGCCGGATCTGTTCGACGTGAAGCCGCTGGTCATCCAGGGGCAGTACACCCAGCCGGGCATCGGCACGCTGACCGTCCGCGGCAGAACCGCGGCCGGGCCTTACCAACGGACCATCGATCTGAACCTGCCGGATCACGCCCCGGGCAACGACGTGATCGCGACGCTGTGGGCCCGGACCAAGGTCGAGGAACTGATGAATGAAAACCTCGCGGCCGCCCGGCAGGGACAGTTCCCCAAAGAACTGCGCGACCAGGTGGTGGTCCTTGGCGAGAAGTACCAGATCATGACTCAGTACACCAGCTTCGTGGCCATCGAGAAGGCCCGCGTGACCATCGGCGGGCAGCCCCGGCTGGTGGCCGTGCCCATCGAGATGCCCGACGGGATGAGCTACGAGGGGGTGTTCGGCGACAGCGGGCTGGACAGCGACACGCGCGAGCTGCTGTCGGCGTCGGAAGGCGGCTTGCCGGCCGACGCGGCGCTGGCGGCGGCGACACCGGTGTACGTGCCGGTCAGCCGGAAGGAAGGACCGCTGCCGCCGATCGAAGAGCTGGCGGACCGTTTAGCCAAGACCTTTACCGCCAAGACCCCCCCCGGCACGGTTTCCATCATGGCTGACGCAAGCAGCCACAACCTGATCGTGTTCAACGACAAGGAAGAGGTCGCCCAGCAGATCACTGAGCTTCTCGAGCACCTGGACAACCCGGCCAGTTCGGCGGTGCCGATGGTCCAGCCCCGCAGAGCGTTGAAGGCCAAAACGCTGGCTGAACCCTCCGATGCGAGCGTCCGCCTGGGGGAAAGACCCGGGTTGAAGAGTCGCCGAAGCGAGAAGGTCGACGGGTGGATGGGACAAGCGCAGCCTGGCGACGAGCGGCAGAAGGACCGGTTGGCGAAGGCAACCGAACTCTCCGCCGTCGCTGCTCCGAAAAACGAGGAGATGTTGTTCGGATTTGCAGGCCTGCCTTCCGCGGAGACGCCTGGCCTACGGGCGGCGAAAGGTGTGGATGCGCTGGGGACCCTCAACGTCCTGACGCATCCCACACAGCTTCACTTCGGCGACGCGTCAGCATCCCCCGCGGGCAGACTGGGCATGGAGTCGGAGTGGCGAATGATTGCCGCACGCGAACCGTTCGGGAGCGGCGCTCCAACACGAGGGAAATCGGCCGTGACCCGAAATGCGACCCGGTCCCTGCAACTGGGGCAGCAGGTGGAGCTCGACTACGTTACGAATGGCTCCCTGGAACTCGGTCAGTTGCCGTCGCAGCTCGGCGGCGGGCCGGTTGTGGGGATGGGAGCGGGGTATGAACAGTGGGGCGAGAGCCGAGGCAGGCTCAGAGGCACGGAACCCCAGGCTCACACGAAGCACTTCTACTCCTACTATGACGCCGACCGCACCGCCGCGCCGACGGTCAACGGCGACTTCGATGGGGATGGCGATCATGACTTCGGTGTGGTCCAGTTGGCGCCGATGTTCCGCGAGAATGGCCGGTTGAACGTTCCTCAATCGAGGTTCGAGGGAGGTGCGGGGAACTATCAACTCGGGGTTCGCTGGGGACGAGGCACCGGAGGCGGGTCAGGCGGCGGAGGATTCGGAGGTGGCGGGTTCGGCGGCGGAGGGCTGGGCGGCTCTGGCGGTGGTGGATTCGGAGGTGATGGATTCGGCGGCGGAGGCGGAGGTCTCGGACATGGGGGCTTGGTCGTGTCCGGCACGGGGTTCTACTGCGACTCGACTGACGCAGTCACCTCCGCGAACGGGGGTGCCTCGACAGAAGTGGAAGCGGGTGTACCCATCCTGGGCGACCTGCCCAGGCTCAAACGAGCGTACACCACCGGGGCAGGAAGAATCACGTCGAGTCCGCAGGCGCCCCCATCCTCACAGCCCGCGGCGGACGACCTGTCCGGCCCGGTCGGGGACGGCACCGAGCATCATGCCGACGGGCCAGCGGCCACGCAGCCCGCGCGTATGACGTGGCAGGACGGTGACGACTTGAGTCGGACCGATTCCGAGACCTGGTCCGTCCTCGCGGACGGCACGCCGCTCGGCGGGCTGATGGCGAGCATTGACCTGTTGAGCATGAACAACGCCCAGGCGACGGCGCGGGCGGCGAAGTTCCAGGAAAAGGTGGCACTGGCCGTGGCCGCCCTGGTGACCGAAGGCCGGTTCGACGAGGCGTTGAGACTGGCCCGGGCGCTGGCGACGTTCGATCCGGAGTATGCCCCGGGCGTGGTCATGCACGCTGCCCTGGTCGACACAGCCATGTCCGAGGACGGCAGACGGCTGCGGGTCGCCCAGGCCGCGGCCGAGGTCCGCGCGCCCTACGAGGCGGCCATCGAGCGAGCCTTCCAGGCGGCACGGGTCCGGCGGGTGCTTGATCCGCGGTTGCACGCGGCGCTGGCGGCGGCGGAGGGGGGATCGACCGGCCCGAAGCCGGCCGATGCGGCGCCGGTACCGGAGGGCTTGCCGGCCACGGCTGACGGGCTGCTGGTGACCATGAAGCTGAGCGACACCGGCGCGGACACGCTCGCGGCGCTGCGTTCGGCGGGCATGAAGGTGCAGGACGTGGTGGCCCCGATGAACCTGGCAGTGGGCGCGGTGCCGGCGGAGCGGCTGCGGGCGGTAGCCCTGGTGGAGGGGATCAGAAGGGTGGAGCCGCTGGGGAAGTGATACGGATCCCGCTCGGAATCCGCGCGGTGAAGCCGGCGCGGGTGAGGTCCCACGGCCGCACGCGAAACGGCCGGCAGGGGCGCCGACCGCTA
>CAYVVX010000684.1:0-3265 GCA_964455315.1 uncultured Planctomycetales bacterium
CGAGCTGGTCGCGCACATCGACACCGCCGAGGCCGATCCCGACGGCGAGGACCGCGCGGCGCAGCAGCGCCTCGCCACGATCGAGGCCGCCTGCGCCGGCATCCCGGTCTATGCCACGCTAATCGCGGCGAGGCAGCGCTATGCCGGCATGCTGCCCTGGGTCGCTGCCCGGCACGCGCTGCGCGGCTGGGAGGGCGACGGGCTGCCGCCCGTCGCACGCCAGGGCGGCACGGTGCCGGCCGACTTGCTCGCCTTCTCGCGCTTGAGGGCATCGTCGGGGAACTGAGCCAGCAGGTCGGTCAGCGGGTCGTAGCCGTCGGACCGCTCGTCAAAGATGAGCTTGCGGGCAATCTCGCGCAGGTTCTCGTCGATCTTGTAGAGCGGTTCGATCCCGGTGGCGTGAACGATGGCGGCGTCGAGACCGGCCTCGCGGGCATAGTGCAGGAACACGCTGTTGAGCACGTGGCGCACGTGCGGCTTGACGCCGAAGCTGATGTTGGACAGGCCCAGCAGGATGTGGCACTCGGGCAGGGCCTCCTTGATCAGCCGGATGCCTTCCAGCGTCTCCAGGCCCAGCCGCCGGTCGTCCTCGTTGCCGGTGCAGATGGTGAAGGTCAGCGGGTCGAACAGGATGTCCGACGCCCGCATGCCGTACCGCTCGGTCGCCAGCTTGTGAATCCGCAGGGCGATTTCGAGCTTGCGGTCGGCCGTCTTGGCCATGCCCTCTTCGTCGATGGTCAGGGCGATGACCGCGGCGCCGTACTTGCGGCACATGGGCAGGACTTCGTCGCAGCGCTTCTCCCCGTCCTCCAGGTTCACGCTGTTGACGATGCACTTGCCGCCGGCCAGCTTGAGTGACGCCTCGATGACCGGCGCCTCGGTTGAGTCGATGACCAGCGGCACCGACACCTCGGTCGCGAAGCGCGACACCAGCCGGGTCATGTCCGCGACCTCGTCGCGCCCGACATAGGCGGCGCAGACGTCCACCGCGTGGCTGCCGCCCCTGACCTGGTCCTTGCCCATGCGGACCATGCCGTCCACGTCGCCCGCCGCCAGAAGCTCCCGGAACTTCTTGGAGCCGTTGGCGTTGGTCCGCTCGCCGATGATCAGGAAGCTGTTGTCCTGGCGGATGGTCATGGCCTGGTAGAGGCTGGAAATACTCGGCTCGAATTCCGGCTCGCGCTTCCGCGGCGACTTGCCGCGCACCGCCTCGACCACCGCGGCCAGGTGTTCCGGCGTGGTCCCGCAGCAGCCCCCCACCACGTTGACGCCATCCTCCTCCACGAACTCCAGCAGCCACCTGGCCAGCTCCGCCGGGGTCAGCGGATAGTACGGCTGCCCGTCGACCACCTGCGGCAGCCCGGCATTGGGCAGCACGCTGATCCGCCGCGTGCAGTACTCGCCCAGGTAGCGGATGTGCTCGCTCATCTCCTGCGGGCCGGTCGCGCAGTTCAGACCGATCACCTCGATCTGCGGATACGCCTCCAGCGCCACCAGCGCCGCGGCCATGTCCGTGCCCACCAGCATGGTCCCGGTGGTCTCCATGGTCACCTGGACCATGATCGGCACGCGGCGATTGAGCTCGGCGAAGGCGATCTCGGCGGCCGCGATGGCCGCCTTGCATTGCAGGATGTCCTGGCAGGTCTCGATCAGCAGCACGTCGACGCCGCCCTCGATCAGCCCGCGAACCTGCTCGGCGTAGCTGTCCTGCAGGGCGTCGAAGGTCGTCTGCCGCAGCGACACCAGCTTGGTCCCCGGGCCCATCGACCCGACCACGAACCGCGGGCGCTCCGGCGTGCTGAACTCGTCCGCAGCGCTGCGGGCGATCTCGGCCGCCTTGCGATTCAGTTCCCGGACCTTGCCGACCAGGTCGAACTCGGCCATGACGATCTTGTTGGTGCCGAAAGTGTTGGTCTCCACCGCGTCGCAGCCGACGCGGAGGAACCGGGCGTGGATCTCGCGGATCACGTCGGGGCGCGTCTCGCAGAGGATCTCCGTGCAGTTCTCCAGCCCCAGGTAGTCCGATAGCGGCAGGTCAAAGGTATGTACCGAGGTGCCCATGGCCCCGTCGAGGACCACGATGCGTTCATCCATCATTTGCAGAAAGCGACTGTCCATGAAGTCTCCAAGAAGGCCCGTGTGCGAAGACTGTGGATAGTAGCTTATCGTCCGCCGGGGGACAAACCGTCAGGAGTGCATGTGCTCAATTGGGCGACAAAACGACTGAACGGCGTGCCGCGGGGCTCCGCCACAGCGATTCAGGTCCGAGAACCGGGCCAGCATGGCCGCAACTGGGACAGGAAGCATTGCGAAGCCGCTTCAATCAAGGGCGGTATCAGGAAAAACAGAGCGCCATCCGCACCCCTCACTTCGGCTCCGTCATCCGCCACGCCCTCAGGAGTTCCGACACGCTCCAGGCCTGGGCGATGCAGCCGCGCGGGGTGTGCGGCGGGTCGCCGTCGAAGATTTCGCTCACCGAGTCGATGCCGGCTTCGTCCAGGTGATCGATGAGCGGCAGAAGCCGCTCGCGCATCTTCGCCTTCGACCGCTCGTCGAACCCGTGCACGCGCAGGTACCCCTCCACGTAGGGCCCGATCAGCCAGCCCCATACGGTGCCCTGGTGATAGACGCTGTCGCGGTCGAAGGGCCCGCCCTGGTAGCGCCCGCGGTACAGCGGGTGATGCGGCGTCAGCGAGCGAAGCCCGTAGGGAGTGAGCAGCTCGCGCCCGACGACCTCCAGGACGGCCCGCTGGCGCCCCTCGGACAGCGGCGAATGGGACAGGCTGACCGCGAAGATCTGGTTGGGGCGGATGGACAGGTCGTGCCAGTCGTCGCGGATCACGTCGTAGAGGCAATTGTTGGCATGGCACCAGAAGGCCGGCTCGAACGCCTTGCGCACCTTCAACGCCAGTTCCTCGCAGTGCCTGGCAACCGCCGGGTCGACCGGCAGCGTGTGCCGGGCCATCAGGCACAGGGCGTGATACCACAGGGCGTTGATCTCCACCGGCTTGCCGTGCCGCGGGGTGAAGACGATGTCGCCGCACTTGGCGTCCATCCAGGTGAGCTGCGTGGTGGGGTCCCCGCACGAGACGAGTCCGTCTGCGTCGACAAAGATTTTGAAGCGCGTGCCGCGGAGGAACGCCTCGACGATCCGCTCGCAGGTCGGTCCCAGGAACGCTTCCCATGCCACATCGTCCCCGCTCGCGTCGCAGTACTGGGCGGCCGCGCGGATGAACCACAGGCTCGCGTCCACGCTGTTGTAGTC
>CAYVVX010000685.1:0-3256 GCA_964455315.1 uncultured Planctomycetales bacterium
GCGCCCACCAGCTTCAAGTCACGGTGGGCATGGCCCACCTTACAGTGGCATCAAATGTGTTCCAGGGCGCGTTGGCAGCCTGCAATCAAGATCGGCAACGCACCGCGGTCGAAAGGGCTCTGCCAGACCTGGTAGATGTCGGTGTCGTGAAGCTCCGGCGGGGTGACATAGCCGCAGGCGCCGTTGACCAGGTTCATCACCACGACGGCATGATCCGGCAGTTTGTGTCGCATCGCAAGCTGGAAGGCCGAGTACGCCTCGTTGGCCTGGCCGATGAGGATGATGTCGCCGAACCGCCACAGCCACACGGGCATGGGGCAGGTTGGCCCGCTGCCGATCTGGCGGACGACGCGGATCTTGCGGCGGAGGCGTTCGGCCATGGTGCGATCGACGGTGGCGGCGAGTTGGACCTGCAATTCCGCCTCGGTCGGCATCGGTTTGAGAGGCAGGTCAATGCCGGTCTGGAGCGCGACGGCGGTTGCCGGTGGCGACCACGGCTCGCGTCGCCAGGTCGCCAGGGGCGCCCCCGATTCGACCACCCCCGCATAGGCGAGCCGCTGCTTCGGTGGCAGCATCGCATCCAGCACGCCCAGCGCCGCGTAGCCCAGCCGCCGGCCATTCGCGTCGGCGATGGTCAGGTCGCCGGTGTACTGCTCGCGTGGGGACAACTCGCCGGATGCGCCCTGCAGGAACAGGCAGGGTGCCCCGGCCGTATCACGTTCGATCACCTCGCGCATGGCCCCGATGTAGTCCGGGGAGATCAGGCGGTTGTCCCATGCCAGCGTGGTCGGATGGCAGGCGTAGTTGACCACCGTCGCGATCGTTCGCCCGTCGCCATCGGCGGTGACCCGGCCGACCAGCAGGGTGTCGTCCGCGGATGCGTCCGGGCGATAGCCGCAGACGAATCGCTTGCCGCCGGGCTCGGGCAGGTCGCGGTTGGTGGCCAGGTCGCAGCGGCCGGCGCGGAAGGTGAGCGTGGCCGGCTGCACGGCGGCGATCGCTTCGCGGGCGGCGTCGAGGACGCCGTCGCGGATCTGCTGCAGGAAGCCGGCGATGAACTGCCCGCCGGGCTTGTCCGCGTCGGCGGAGCAGCATGAGGCGCCGGCATGCGTATGCGTGGCTGCCAGCATCACGCGGGCGGGGTCGAGCCCCAGGGACTTGATGAGATGGCCGCGGACGAACCACTCGTCATCGGGCAGGAACCACCAGCCGATGTCCATCGAGGCAAGTATGAAGGTACCAGCGGTACCCTTGCCGCCCGATGGCTTTGCGTCGATCGGGTCGATGGCCAGCACGTTGACACTCAGCGGACGATGCACGCCCTCGGCGATATCGAACCTGGCCGCTCCCCAGTGCCGGTTGTAGATCCCCACCGGGGGCGTGATGTCGCGACGGGCGGCACCGGCCCGGACCGATGCAGACAGGTCACAGACGGGGGATATCTGCTCCGGGGTACCCATTCAATCACCTCGCATTCGCGGCAAGCTCACCGACCCTGGCCACCCATGCCGAACAGGCTCAATCCCCCGTCCATCAGCAGCGTGGAGCCGGTCATCTGCCGGTTGTCCGGGTCGCAGAGGTGGATCACCTGCCGGGCGACTTCCTCCGCGCTGGTGAACATCCGCACCGGCACGGCGTTCTGCGTCCGCTCGCGGGTCTCGGGGTGCCTGGCCAGCAGCTTGGCGGTCAATCCCGCATCGACATAGCCTGGGGCCACCTCGTTGACCAGGATCTGATGCGGCGCCAACTCGGCCGCGAGGCACTTGCAGAGCATCCGCAAGCCGGCCTTGCTCACGCAGTACGCGGGAATGGTCTGATGCACCTGGTGCCCGGCCCAGCTTCCGACGAAAACGACGCGCCCGGGCCGGCCATGCTGGAGCAGCGCCTGGACGGCCCGATGGGCCATGAAGAAAGCGCCATCGAGGTTGACGGACAGCTCGCGGCGCCAGATCTCGGGGGTGAGTTCCTGCACCTTCGCGGGTGTGACGATGGCGGCGTTGGGGACGATCAATGTGGGCAGGCCGAGGTCAGCCTCGACCGCCGCGCACCACCTGGCCACGGCCGCGGGGTCGGCCACGTCCACCTTGTCGTAGCGCGGCTTGATCCGCAGGGCCCGGAGCTGGGTGATGAGCGGGTGGGCGGCCTCGGGCTCGGCGATATCGCAGACCGCCACGTGGGCTCCGTGGCGGGCCAGCTCGAGGGCAATGGCCCGGCCGATGTCGCCGAGCCCGCCGCTGACGATTCCCACCTGTCCCTTGAGCATGTCGGACATCTCATGTTCCTTCGACGCGAGGGTTGCCGGTGGCCAGTCGCCGGTACGCCACGCGAGTGCGGCCAAACATGGCCGCACGAATCGCCGGTGGTCTTTCTCCAGCCTGGCCGGGGTTGACGACGCCCGATGTACCGCAGGGGCCGGCGTTTGGCAAATACCGCATGGCGTCCGTGCCCCCGGCGGTTACAATTCGAGGCCATGGCGACCGGTGAATTCCACAACAAGCGCGTGGTGGTGATGGGCCTGGGGCGGTTCGGCGGCGGCATCGGGGTGACCCGCTGGCTCTGCTCGCAGGGGGCCCGGGTCACCGTCACCGATATGGCGACGAAGGAGAAGCTCGCCGACAGCCTTGAGCTGATTGCCGATCTGTCCGTGACGCTGCGGCTCGGCGGGCACGACGAGGCCGACCTGGACGGTTGCGATCTGCTGGTGGTCAGCCCGGCGGTGCCCCGGGACAAGTCGCCGTTCGTGCAGGCGGCCATCGGGCGCGGGGTGCCGGTCAGCAGCGAAATGAACCTCTTCGTGGAACGCTGCCGGGCCCGTCGGGTGATCGGCATCACCGGCTCGGCCGGCAAGAGCACCACCACCATGATGCTGGGGTCGATCCTGTCCGAGGCGGCCGGCGCCGGAGCGCTGCCCGGGGCCTGGACCGGCGGGAACATCGGGGCGTCGCTGCTGGGGGAACTGGAGCGGATCGAGCCGGATCACGTGGTCGCCCTGGAGCTTTCAAGCTTCCAATTGGAGGATCTGGGAGCATTGCGGTGGAGTCCGCAACTGGCCGCGGTCACCAACATCCAGCCCAACCATCTCGACCGTCACGGCACGCTGGAGGCTTACGCCGACGCCAAGCTCAACATCGTTCGTTATCAGCGGGGCTCGGACGCGGTGTTCATTCATGCGTGCGATAGGCCGCTGGCTGATCGTGTCCGTGCGGTCGGGGCGGCCGGGCGCATCGAGCGGTACGCCTTCGATGACCGTTTTGCC
>CAYVVX010000686.1:0-3243 GCA_964455315.1 uncultured Planctomycetales bacterium
TGAAGTCCTGCGCGTTGCTGTTCCCGTAGTCGATCGCCTGCATGCTGTAGTTGTAGTTCGCACCGGCCGTCGCGGTCACACCCGACTGGAAGAAGAAGTGCTTCTGGATGAATTCCTGCACCTGCGTCTCCGCGGTGTGCGGCACCCAGAACACATCGCCGGGCAGCAGTGTGATGTTCGGATCCTGGGCCGAGGCGATGCGATCCAGATCGAGCTTCACATGCACGTCATGGCCGTCAGGCATGCGCCGGATCAGCGTCCCCTCGCGCGGGGTCAGGTCCGTCCGGAGTCCGCCCGATGCCGCCAGCGCCTGCAGCACCGTGATTCGCGTTCCGGGCGGGTAAAGCTGCGGCCGGGGACCGTTGACCAGTCCGCCCACGAACACCGTGTTCGGTGTCGCCGCCTTGACCGTCACGATGTCGCCGTTCTCCAGCGGGTCCAGAGCCAGCGCCGCGCGCAGTCCCTCGGGCGTCTGCAGATTCAACGTCACTTCCTCGGACGGCTTGCGCAGCCGGCGCAGGGTCACCTCGCCCGAGGCGCTGTTGGTCGCCCCGCCCGCCCCGATGATCGCGTACAGCAGATTCCGCTCGCTGGCCCGCAAGCCGATCAGTCCGGGCGCGCCGGCCGCTCCCAGTACCAGCACGCGGGTCTGCTCCGGCTCGGCGATGGTCACGTGCACCACGATGTCCTGGTACACCTTGGGGACATACGCGCCCCGCACCGCCGCTTCGATGTCCTCCAGCTCCTTGCCCTGGACATTGACCTTGCCCGCCGTCGGAAGCTCGATGTTGCCCTCGCGGTCCACCCGCACGGCCAGCGCGTCGAACGGGGAAGCCATCTCCAGGCCGGTCACCGACAAGGTCAGCACGTCGCCCGGAGCGGCCTTGTACCGGCCCAGCCCCTGGTCGATGTTCGCCACCGCCTGCGAGTCCAGCATCTCCGGCGACTTCGACGCTTCCATCTGGTCGTAGTGCGCCTGCAACTCCAGGAACTCCTGAAGGCTGATTCGCGGATCGCTGCAGCCGGCTGACATGCCGGCTGACATGCCGGTTATTGCCAGCAATAGCCCCGCGATGATCCGGCGGCCGCCCGTAATACTCACTCTGCTCTGGATGCTCATTGGCTCGGTCCTTCTCCGATGCGTCGTGCCCGCCTCAAGCGGGCATGCCCCTGGCAAAAAATCAACTGGTTATCGACACAACGGAACAGGCACCTTCACGATTTTCGGACCCCTGGCCGGGCGCGCCGAGGCGGGCTCAGGCCGGTGATGTGCGCGTCGCGACCCGATCGCCCACCCGATCCTCCCCGGCGACCAGCCAGTTCAGGGGGATGCTTCGGCCGGCAAACAGCATCACCAGTGTTGCCAGCACGATTTTCATGTCCAGCCATACCGAGAAACGCCGGACGTAGGTGATGTCGTAAAGGATCCACTGGTGGAAGTCGCCCTGGGAACGGTCGTCATACCGGCACACCTGCCACAGCCCGGTGATACCCGGACGAACCGACAGCCGGGCCCGCCGCCACGGCACGCAGATCTGGTTCTCCCGGAACGGCGATGGTCGCGGGCCCACCAGGCTCATGTGGCCCAGCAGCACGTTGAGCAGCTGCGGCAGCTCGTCGATGTTCGTCGCCCGCAGGATCTTGCCCACCCGCGTCACCCGCGGATCGTTGGTGATCTTGAACTGCGGACCGTCCACCTCGTTCTGGGCCGCCAGCTCCTTCTGCCGGGCATGGGCGTCCACCACCATGGTCCGGAACTTGATGCAGGGGAATTCCTTCCCGCCGCGACGCTCGCGACGGTGAGCGAAGAAGATCGGGCCCCGCGAATCCAGCTTCACCAGCAACGCCGTGACCAGCAGCAGCGGCGACAGCACCGCCAGCGACACCAGCGCGATCGACGCGTCCATCACCCGCTTGATCGCGAACTGCGCTCTCCGGCCCGGGCTCTCCTTCGCCGCCCAGGACAGCCAGCGCTCCTCGTCCATCGGCAGCGGGGCGGACACGTCCGGACCGATCCAGTCCGATTGCCCGTGCATCCCCGCATCCGATACCGATCCGGCGCACTCCCCGCTCACCACCCGGTGACGGATGCTGGTGCCCGCCGACACCGACGTCCCTCCCAGCAGCACCGCGTGGGCCACCGTCGCCCCTTCGCCGATCCGGCAACCCGGTCCCAGCAGCGCCGGGCCGATCAGCGTCGCCTCCGCGCCGATCCGCGTGCCGGACTGGATGATGATCGGGGGGATCAGCCGGGCGCTGGCGTGAACCTCGCATTGACCGCCCACCAGGATCTGCCCCCTGGCGCCGCGCACCGCGCTGTAGCCGGCCGGCTCCCCCTGCCGCGTCAGACCGGAACAGGCCCGCTCGTGAAGCGACAGGTAGGACGTCTCATCGACCAGGTCCAGCACCTCCGACCGCAGCGGCAGATCGCGGCTCAGCACGCCCCGCGCAGCCAGTGCCGTGCGCAACCCGGCCAGCGAGCTGAATTCGATCCGGCTCAGGGCCCCGGCCGGAGCCACCGTGTAGACCACCGCGTGTCCGCCCGCCTCAGGCCAGTTCCGCGAGTCGTAGTACCGCTGGACCCGGCGCACGTCGCCCTGCGTATCGAACTCCACCAGCTCGCGCACCCGGCTGCCGTCGGAGCCCAGCGCGACCGCGTGACTTGCACCGGCATATTCGAGCATGCTGCGGGCAATCTGTCCGGCGTCGTAGCCGTTGGCCGGCCAGTAACGCGGCTGCACCACCAGCACCGCGTTGGCCGGCTCCTGGGCGCCAAGCAGCATCTGCAGCCCCTGGATGTCCACCGCCCGCGGCTTGCCCGGGGTGGAGGTCTTGAGCCGCTCGGCGTAATCGCGACAAGCCCTCGCGGGAGCCAGCACCAGCACGTCATCGCCGCCGCCCCGCCGCAGTTCCGCCAGCAGATGAGCCAGCAGCGTGCCGCCGCCCATGGGCAGCATCAGCAGCGTGGCCGCTTCCGACGGATCGTCTCCCAGGAAGCTGATCGGCTCGTCGATGACCACCACCATGCCCGACATGCTTTATTCCCTGTCCTTCGCCGCGGACAACTACGCCTTCGAGGCGCTCTCGTCAGCGGACTTCTTATTGCCACCGTAGCCATATCCGTATCCGTAGCCGCCGTAGCCATAGCCGTACTTGTCGTAGCCATATCCCTTGCCCGAACCGCCGCCGATCAGCACCGTCCCCAGCAGGCGCCCGCCCGCGGCCGTCAACTGGGAATACGCC
>CAYVVX010000687.1:0-3233 GCA_964455315.1 uncultured Planctomycetales bacterium
GATGATCCCGAAGGATAGCCCAAACCGGGAGCCCCGGCATTCATAGTTTCTCTGTGGTTCAATTGTATTGATTGCTGGCAACAAGATGTGATAAACGTGCGGGGGTTTGCAGCCCACCGGCGGCGTGCGATGCGCGCATGAAGACGCCGCACGCGTGATCCATCCCTGGAGCGTGCGGCGGGTTGGTTCTCCGCCAATCCATCGCGCGCCGGCGGGGCGATCCCAGTCCGTTGGGGACCGGCGCGATTGATTCGCTTGTGCGTGGCCGGGCGTCAGGCCAGCGGGGGCGCGACAAGGTCGAGCATCACCGTCGGAATGATCGCGTCGGTGGCGCCGTCCGGCGTGATGGTCTGGAACAGGCCTTCGATCACCGCCACGGTGGCCGCCGAGAGGCCGTCCACCAGAACAGCCTGCACGTCGGGGTCGCAGCCGACTCCGCCGCCGAAGAGAAAGCCCGCGCCCGCCACCAGCGAGATGAGCTTGAGCCGCGTGTTCCGAAGGGCTTTGAAGCCGCGTGTCATAACCGTCTCCTCTCACAGACCGCAACAAGTCCGGACAGCCGGCGGACGCGTCCGCGTGGGAACCGCCGCCGGAACCAGTCTCCGATGAGTTCAGCCTGATTATCGGCATGGGTGGGAGGTCGGTTGAGATGTTCGTGCCGGGTCCGGAAATGCCGGATGCGGCGGCACGCGGAGGCCGGGTGGCCGTGGCGACATGTCCTCTTTCGCGCGGCGCCGTCCGCATGACCGAGCGGGCGGCGCGGGCCAGCACGATTCAGCCGCCGGGTTTTCCGTGCATTACCGGACCTGAGCCGGGCGGGCTCCGGCGCAGAAATCCTCGAAGACCTTTCCGAAGAGCATGTCCGCGTCGCGGCGGATGTCCTGCTCGCTGACCACCCAGCCGGTGCGGGCGATGTCGGCGTACTTGTCGGTGAGCACGTCGGCGATGATGGCCCGGGAGTGGGCCCACTTGTAGACGAGCTGGTCGAGCACGCGGGCGTCGGAGTGCTGGGGCACAAAGGAAAGGCCGAGGAGCTCGAATCGCTCGCGGGTCATCTCCTCGATGATGCTGGGGTTGTTCAGGAACCACCAGCAGCCGAAAACCAGCAGGTTGGACAGCTTGCGGGCGCTGACACAGAGCTCGTGCTGGTTCTCGCGCGAGAGCATGGTCACCAGGAAGCGGTTGTCGGGGAACTGGCAGCAGAGGTTCTCGACCGCGGTGACGTCCGCCTTGCCCACGCCGTCGGAGCCGGCCCGCAAGCCGGGATTGATCCTGCGGCGCACGCCGATCATCATCGCGAAGGGGATCCCCGCGTCGCGGGCGACGGGCACCACGGCGTGCTCGATCAGCCTGGCCCGCGGGCTGTCCTCGGGGAAGGCGAAGCCGGGGCCCAGGGACACGGCCATGTAGCGCGGGTGCATCCGGTCGACCCAATCGCGG
This sequence comes from uncultured Planctomycetales bacterium, assembly GCA_964455315.1. GTDB lineage: Bacteria > Planctomycetota > Phycisphaerae > UBA1845 > PWPN01 > CAYVVX01. The sequence goes on from CAYVVX010000687.1 coordinate 1,441, forward strand.
AGGAACTTGCGCACCGCTTCGAGATCACCTGGACCCAGATCGCCGGTGACGTTGTAGCCCCACTCGCGCAGGCGCGGGGCGGTTTTCGGCCACTCCTCCAGCAGCGGATCGATGCGCAACACGGCCTGGAAGCGCGGGTCGATCTTCGCCTTGCGCTCCCAGCAGGCGTGCTCGACCGGGTCGAAGGGATCGTTGGTCATGATGACCGATTTGACGTTGGCCAGTTCGAGCACCTTGTCGACGTAGTCTTCCGCCTTCATGGATGCGAAGTACTTGCGGGCCAATGCCAGGTCGCGTTTGCCCACGTCGATGCCCAGGGCGGCCAGCACGGTGAGCACGCCGCGGCAGGCCTCGGAGACGGGAGAGCGCTCGATGAACAGGTGCTTCCAGATGTGATCGGCCCGCTGGGCGGTGGTCATGGCCCAGAACTGCTCGTAGGGCATGGGTGCGACGCGGTAGACCTCGGCGACGAGGTAGTGGTAGTTGAGCAGCTCGTCCACGCCCCAGAGCAGCAGCTCGCCGAAGGTCGGCGGGTACAGGTGGGTGTGGATGTCCAGGATGGGGGTCTGGTTCACGATGCGCTGGACGGTCTCACGCAAGGCGGCGTCGTTCACGGGCGGGGTCATGGACGGATCCTCCAGGATTGTGGAGCGGGCGACTTTACCCCGAGCGTGAACGGATGTAAAACGGCGGGGCGGTGAGAGATTCCGGTCACTGGCCGGTAGCGCGCGAGGCCGAACCCCCACCGCAGGAGATGCACCGTCCGGGCGCGGATGGACAGGCGTAAGATCTTTCTGGTTAACGCTTTACGTGATTTGCGGAAGATATGGCCGAAAGGTTCCGATCAATACCCTGGTAGTTTCTGCTTGCATTCGGTCAAAAGATGTCAATAATGCGCGTACCAGTGCGCATGACGTGGGGATGCGATGACGGCCGATGAGCGACGCCAGCAGCTAGCGGATTTCCTCGCCCGGCGAGGCTTCGCGGACCTGGCGGTGCTGGTGGATGCGTTGGGCGTGTCGCTTTCCACGGTGCGGCGGGACCTGTCCCAACTGGAGGAAGAGGGCGTTGTCCGGCGGACGCACGGTGGCGCGGTGTATGTCTCCGACCGGTTCAGTGCTCTGAATTACGCGGTTCGTGAAGCCGCAGCGGTGGAAGAAAAGCAGGCGATCGGGCAGGCGGCCGCGGGCCTGATCGCGGATGGCGAGACCATCCTGCTGGACGGCGGGACGACCACTTTCCAGGTGGCGCGGATGCTGATGACGCGGTCGCTGCAGGTGGTGACCAATTCGCTGCCGATTGCCAACCTGCTGAGCAGCGCGGCGAGCATTGAATTGATCTTCGTTGGCGGCTACATCTATCCCCGGACCGGCGTGGCGCTGGGCCCGATCGCGCAACAGGCGCTGGCTTCGCTGCACTTCAGCAAGGCCATCATGGGCATCGCCGGGATCACAGAGGATGCGTTCTACAACGCCAACATGCTGATGGTCGATGCCGAACGGCTGATGATCTCGTCGGCGGACGAGGTTATCGTGGTGGCCGACAGCGGGAAGTTCGGCAAGCGGGCCCTGGCGGCGCTGTGCGGGTGGGACATGATCGACCGGGTGATCACCGACGATCGGCTGGACCCCCGGTGGCATGAGGTGGCCCGGCGGGCGGACGTGGAGTTGAGCGTGACCGGGCGTCGCGAGCCGGTGGCATTGCGCGGTGGATCGGGAGGAGAGACATCATGAGCACGATGGCCCGGGGACTGGACCGCTCGGCGGTGGAGCAGGTGGTCCGCGATGTGGTGC
>CAYVVX010000688.1:0-1990 GCA_964455315.1 uncultured Planctomycetales bacterium
GCACCTCGGGGATGAAGTACTCGCAGGTGCGGAACCGCCGGCCGACCTCCTCCAAGCCCGCGAGCAGCCCACCCGCAAGGATGTCGGAGGTCGAGGTGTCGGCGTCGAGGGCCTGCTGGACAAGCTGGGGGGCAATGTCGTCCTGACCGTTGATGACCGCTTCGGAAAGTTGCTTCAGCAGTGCCATGAAGGAAGTTCCTGACTGAATTCAGATCGAGTCGCGGCCCGCCCGGACAAAATGGCTCCAGGCGGGGGAATCGGCGGCAGACCCGCCGGCCATTCCCCACAAACCAGCACGCAGCGTGCCTCATGCATGGGCTTCCCGCGGTGGCGCCGCGCCGGCGGCGAATCGACCCCGATTTCGGGGTCCGGGGCGATATCCCGGCCGTGCAGCCCCCGCCGTTCGGGGCGAAATCGCCCCCCGGTTGGGTGATTTGACGCGAATCCCGGTTTGATTTCGCCCACCCGCGACCGTACGTTGTCGGAGTTCGTGTTTCTGCTTCCTTCTGACATCTCGAAGCTGAGCTGTCAGATGGCCGGTTCGGCGTGGCGGCCGGCCGATGACTTGGAAGCTCCGGCGTTCGATCGGCGGCCACGTCCCGAAGCCACCGGCGGCGCCCCCGCCGACCCTGCGAGTCGTCCTATGCCCTCACGATCCGCTCTTCTGCTGGCCGGATGCCTCGCGGCGCTCTGCGGACTGGTATCCGGCTGTGGCGACGAGCCGGCCGACGGCGAGATCATCCTGCGCGTCGCCAACTGGGGCGGGCCGGCGATCGATCGCAACTTTCTCGAGCTGGAGCGCGAGATCCGCGAGGGGTTCGAGCGGCAGCACCCCGGCGTCAGGGTGCGCGTCGAACAGATCCCCGGCCACGGACAGTACGCCCCCAAGCTCATCATGATGCACGTGGCCGGCAGCGCCCCCGACGTGGTCCATCTCGACGCCTCCTCGGCGGCGATCTTCGTCGACAACGGCGTGCTCCTGGACCTGATGCCGCTGGCCGACGCGGACCCGTCGTTCAGCCTGGACCTGTACTTCGACGAGGTGGTGGCGACCATGCGCCGCGGCGAGCGGGTCTACGGCATCCCGCTCGATTTCACCCCCATGGTCATGTACTACAACCGCACGCTCTTCGACGCCGCCGGGGTGCCCTATCCGCGCGACGGGTGGACCTGGGACGAGTTCCTCGACGCCGCCCGCAAGCTCACCATCCATCCGCCCGGCGCCACCCGCCCGGAGCAGTACGGGCTGAGCTTCGAGAACGTCATGCCCTTCTGGGTGCCGTGGCTGTGGACCAACGGCGGCGACGTGCTCAACGCCGAGGGCACCCGGGCGACGGGCCACTTCGACGGGCCGGAATCCAGCGAGGCGGTGCGGTTCCTCGTGGATCTGATCAGGAAGGAGAAGGTAGCGCCGAGCCTCCGCGACCGGGCCGCCATGGGTCAGGATCCCTTCCTCAACAGCAAAGCAGCGATGGACCTGAAGGGGCATTGGATGCTCATCGACTATCGCCGGCGCAAGCTCGACGTCGGCGTGGTCGCCCTGCCCACCCGCATCGACAAGCCGGCCACGGTGATCTACGCCTCAGGCCTGGCCATTTCCTCCCAAACCCAGCAAAGCAAGCTGGCCTGGGAGTACATCAAGTACATGACCAGCGAGGAAGTGCAGGTCAAACGCGTGGCCTCCGGTCTGGCCATCTCCGGCAACCGTGACGCGGCCGCCCACTACGCCGACGACCCCATCGAACAGAGTTTCATCCGCCAGATCGCCTACGCCCGCCCGCCGCTGGGCGCCCGGGTGGAGATGTACCCCGTCTGCGAAGATCTCGGCCGGGAGATGATGGAGGACGTGCTGGAAAGCGACGTCCCGGTGGACAAGGCCCTGACCGAGGCGGCCCGGCTGATGGACGCGGCCCTGGCACGGTAGGCGACGAGCGGTGCTGGCCGCCATTTGCGCCGCCTGCTTTCTCTCCTCTCACTTCTCAATTCCTTC
>CAYVVX010000688.1:2000-2893 GCA_964455315.1 uncultured Planctomycetales bacterium
GGCAACACCAGGCACGACGACCCCGGCCCCGCGCAGATCACCTGGTTCCGCGCCGGCACCACCGGGCCCATCGGCCAGGCCGGCCAGCCGGTGTTGGGGTTCACGTCGTACTTCGGATAGTTGCTGCTGCTGATGTGCACGCCGATGCGATGCCCGGTGTTGAATGCGAAGCTGGTCGACCAGCAGTCCACCTCGATCTCCGCCGGTTCGCCCGGCGTCAGCAGCACCAGCCGGTCGAACCCTTTCCGATAGCGGCACCTGGCCAGCCCGTCGGCGATGTTGATGCATCTGCCGTCCGGGTAGATGTCCACCAGCTTGACCGTGAAGTCGGTGTCCACCCGGTCGGACGCGATGGTCAGCTTCGCCCGGATCCGCCCGGTGACTTCCAGCGGCGCGGCCAGCGGCTCGCTGCGGAACACCAGCACGTCCTCCCGAACCTCCATATCCCTCTGATCGAACCCGCCGGCCGGCAGCACCAGCAGACACCCGCCCCGGGTCGGCACCGGGTTCAGCGGATTGAACGTGAACGAACGCGCTCCGCCGGCCCCGTCCGCGGGCGGCTTGGCCGTCGACAGCATACCGCCGGTATGCAGGTAGTAGCAGGTCTCCACCGCCTTGACCGGCCAGTCATCGGCGGTCTTCCACTCGTTCCCGGCCGCGCCGTCCTCGTCGACCGCGCCCATGGTGTAATACTGCACCGCGGGCGTCTTCTCGATGCCGTTGTCGGCGCCCTTGAGATAATGGTCGAACCACGCCGTCGCGCCGATCGGGTGCGGGATCTTCCGCGCGTTGTCCGGGAAGGTCAGGGTGCCGATCGGCTTGCCGTTGGGCCCGCCGTGACCCCAGGGACCGACGATCAGCTTCTGCGCGCCGCGGGCACCCTTCCCGCCCTC
>CAYVVX010000688.1:2903-3232 GCA_964455315.1 uncultured Planctomycetales bacterium
CCCTGGCAGAACACGTCGTACCACCCGCCGAAATGCACGGCCGGCAAGATCACGCGTTCCGCCCGGGCAATCGAGTCGAGCTGCTGCCAGTGCGCGTCATAGAAGGGATGCAGCACCGACAGCCAGGCGTTGTCCGCATCGAAGCCGTTGTCGGTCAGCCAGCCGATCACCAGCTATGCCCGCAACGCTCCGTGAATGTACGTCGCGTGGTGATACAGGCTCGGCGCCGCCACCAGGATGTACTGGGCCTGCACGCCCGGCGGCGACGCCCCGCCCAGCATGCACTGGGTGATGCCCATGGCCGACGCGCCCTCGGTGCCGATCTTCCC
>CAYVVX010000689.1:0-1299 GCA_964455315.1 uncultured Planctomycetales bacterium
TTGTGATGGACCGCGGCAGGAACCCGCGGCTGGGCTGCGCATGGGAGGGCACCCGATGGACTCTGGACACAACAGGAAGCGCCGGATCATGGCCTCGCTGCTGCTGGCGGCAGGTCTGCTGTTCCCGACGATGGGCCTGGAATGCGATCAGGAAGCCAAAGCCGCATTCCGCGACGCAGCCACCGGCACCATCGGTGAAGGCGTCAAGACGATCTTCAACGGCATCCTGGACGGGATCATCGCCTCCATTGAGGATGCCGGCGACGGCGGCGCGACCAGCACGCAGTAGCCGGCCGGGTAGGATCGGGATCTCCGCGATCCAGCTCAGGCATCTTCGCGCACGGCTCTGGTACTCGTCCGCAACCGCGCGAACTGATCCGCGGTGATGGACATCTGCAGCATGCGCTGCTGACGGCCCGTCGTGCGGAAGTACTTCACCTGTTCGCCCGCATCGACCATGCCCACCCGGCGATAACAGAGGATCGCCGGCGTGTTGTCGGGAAACACCACCAGGCTGACACGACTGGCCCGGCGGGCAAGGAACGCCTCCTCCAGGGACAGCTCCACGATCCGCCTTCCCAGGCCCACGCCCCGGTCCGACGGCCGGAGGATGCAGTGCCCGATCCACAGGTGCCGCGGCTGACCGGGCATGGGGTTCAGCTCGACATAGCCCACCACTTCCTCCGCATCACCGCGGGTCATCACCCAGGGGCGCGCGTCCACACCGGCCCACTCGATCACCTTCTCCGGCGTCAGCGGCGGGAACGTCTTGGGTGCCAGCCAGAACAGCTCGTGGGCGTCGTTCACCCAACTCGCAACGATCGAGGCCATGGTCGGATGAAACCTGCGAAGCTGATAGAGGTCGTCGGGGATGGGTGAGCCGGCAGGTGAGATGGGGCTGCTCATCAATGACCTCGCTGTTATGATATCGCTCCAGCACAACGGGCACCAGGGATTCACACACCCCGGGGAGCCGTACAGAACCGGTTCCCGCCCTGGCGAAAGGGACTGGCATTGCAGCGGATGCGAGCATGACGGCGGAGAGAGACGAGCTGCTGGGCTACGCCGTCCGCCGCCGGTACTGGACCATTGCCGGGCGATCCATTGTCCTGGTGGGCCCGGCCGACGTGGACGCGCTGCTCGACCTCCCCAGCACCCGCGAGCGGTTCCGCCGCGATGAGTACATGCCTTACTGGGCCCAGATGTGGCCGGCGTCGGTCATGCTCGCCGAGCACCTGCTGAATGGCGAGCCAGGCAGGGGGCGATCGGCACTGGAGATCGGCTGCGGGCTGGGCCTGG
>CAYVVX010000689.1:1309-3228 GCA_964455315.1 uncultured Planctomycetales bacterium
AGCATCGCCGCGGCCATGGCCGGCTGGGCCGTGACCGCCACCGACTACGACCGTGACGCGGTGTCGTTCGCGGAGTTGAACGCCGCCGAGAACCAGGTTCGGCTGGCCGGCAGCGCGGAACTGGACTACCGCGAGACTCCGGATGAGCCACGTTGGGAGGTTATCATCGGCTCAGACCTGCTCTACGAACGGGGCAAGTGCGAGCCGGTGGCCAGGTTCCTGGCGGCGGCGCTGGTGCCGGGGGGGCGGGCGGTGCTGAGCGACCCGAACCGATCGGCTGCGGAGGGCTTCCCGGGTTTCGCGGAGCGCCTGGGGCTGGTTGTCGAGGCGACCGCGGTGGAGACGACCGCCCCCGCAGGCCTGTTGAGCCGGGGGCGAATCTGGCGGGTGCGTCGGGGCGGTTGATGGCGGAGGCCCCGGCCCGGCGGGGGCGCCTGCTGGGGCCGTCATGCCGCTGTATTAGTATGATTCATGGACCGCTGGCGAAATCCGGGTGCCAGGGCCGATTTGGCATCCTTGACGCGGCAGGAGCCGCTGCTATAGTCAACGGTGAGATAGGGTCCGTAGCGATTGCCCTGGCGGTGCGTCCGTTCGCGCCCCCAGAGATCGGCGGCGGATCCGTCAGGTACCCGAAACAGACGGCATGGCATTCAACACGCGCACAACGGCGGCATGAAGCGAATCTCCTGTCAGATCGTGACTGGAGACGCGCCGGGCCGATGCGCTGGATGCGGTGCCGTTTTGCGTTGACAGGCCGGGCCAGGTCGCCGCGGATGGGCGGCGGGTGACGGCTTGCGTGGGAGTTTGTGGATCGCTGATGGTCAAGGTGACGCTGCCTGACGGCAAGGTGCTCTCGGTCGAGCCGGGCAAGACGGTCGGCGATGTCGCTGCGCTGATCGGCCCCGGGTTGGCCAGAGCTGCCATCGCCGGCAAGGTCGATGGCGAGATAGCCGACCTGGCCCGACCGATCACCGGCGATTGTCGCGTTGAGCTCCTCAAGGCCGATGCCGGCAACGCCGACAGTCTCTATGTTCTCCGACACAGCGCTGCCCACGTGATGGCTGAAGCCATCTGTTCGCTGTTCCCTGACGCGAAGCTGGTGTACGGGCCGCCGGTCGAGAACGGATTCTACTACGACATCGACCTCACCACCCCGATCAGCCCCGAGCAGTTCGAGGCGATTGAGTTGCGCATGGCCGCCATCGTGAAGGAGGATCGCCCCTTCACCCGCTACGAGCTGGACCGCGACGAAGCCTTGAACAAGGTTCGTGCCGAGGGCAACCCCTACAAGGTGGACAACGCCGAGCGGGCCGAGGGCGCGATCAGTTTCTACATCACCGGCACCCGCCGCGGCGAGCAGTTCGAGGATCTCTGCCGCGGGCCGCACCTGCCCAGCACCGGGCGGATCGGGGCCTTCAAGGTGACCCAGGTCAGCGGCGCATACTACCGGGGCGACCAATCCGCCAAGCAGCTTCAGCGCGTCTACGGCACCGCCTGGCCGACCAGGAAGGATCAGGACCGCTACCTCAACCAACTTGAGGAAGCGCGCAAACGCGATCATCGCAAGCTGGGGCAGGAACTCGGGCTGTTTACCATTGATCCGCTGGTCGGCAGTGGGCTCATCCTCTGGAAGCCCAGGGGCGCGATCGTCCGATCGCTGCTGGAGGACTACCTTCGCAGGGAACTCATCAAGGGCGGCTACCAGCCGGTGTACACTCCACATGTCGGCAAGCTGGGCCTCTACCGCACCAGCGGGCACTTCCCGTACTACAAGGACAGCCAGTTCCCGCCGCTCTTCGAGAGCCGCCGGGCCGAGTTGCTCAATGAGTTGTGGGAGGCCGAGCGGGAGCGCGAGTCGGCCCCGGCGAACGGCAGCGGCAGGACGGTCGAAGCCGTCCTCGCGAAGATCAAGGGCGAGG
>CAYVVX010000690.1:0-1340 GCA_964455315.1 uncultured Planctomycetales bacterium
GGCATCAAGACCGTGCTCAATCTCCGCGGAGACAACACCGGCACACCCTGGTACGACCAGGAGGCGGCCGTCTGCGCGGAGAAGGGGATCACCCTCGCCAACTTCGCCATGAGCAGCCGCCGGCTGCCCGATCCCGACCTGCTTCGCGGCATCATCGAGGTCCTCGAACACGGCGAATACCCCATCCTCATGCATTGCAGCGGCGGCGCGGACCGCACCGGGGCGATCTCAGCACTCTACCGCATGCTGATCCTCGAACAGCCGCGCGACGCCGCCCTCGGCGAACTGGACGTCAAGTACTGGCACTTCCGGGCCAAGGCTCCCTGCATGGATGTTTTCGCCGAGATGTATGAGCCCTCTGAAGGCTGGATCGAGCACTACACCACCAATTACCACGATTTGGAGTGTGGCTCGGCCGGCACCACGACCGACCCCGCGGAGGAATGAATCCTCCGCACGCGGATCCCCCACATCCAGGAACACCCTGTAAAAAGCTGATCCTGGGGCCGTTTTTTCCTTGCCGAGGCAAACCTCACCTTGGTAAACTTGTTCCCCTGGAGAGGTGCTCCCCAATCTCTCGCAGGTAGCAGCGCACCGAATCCTCCGGCCAGCCCTGCCCGCCGCCCGTGCGGGGCGGCCTGGCACCATGGGTTCGGCGCGACATGGTTCATGTACCGGTCGCGCGGCTCTTCCCCATCAGCATTCGGGTTCCCGCCACGTCGGCCGGCGCAGCAGCTCAACGACAAACAACAAAGGAGCGACACATGCGCAGCGCATGCAGCCTCGCCGGCATCGGCGCCGTCACGACCTGGTTCGCGGCCATGGCCGCAGCACAGACCGGCCCGCTGGTGGACAACCTGAACTGGCAGGGCGGCGTCGGGGTCAGCAGCGGTAATCTGCTGGTCAACACCGACGGCGACCCCGCGCTGGAATCCTATCCGATCATCCCGATGCAACTCGCCGACAACGTGGTTGACGTCGATTTCGAGTTGAGCCCGGGCGGCGATATCATTTTCGCCCGCGCCTTCGGTTCCGCCCTCACCGGGGCATGCTCGACCGGCGACAACCAGCCGTATTTCTTCAGACTGGTTCAGGACAACGACAGCGGCGGGCATCTCGAAACCATCTTCAACGGCGGCGTCTGTCTGAACGGGCCGGTACCGGACCACGAAGGTCTCTACCGCTCGCCTGATGGCCGGCAGTACATCGCCTACATGGTCGAACCGAAGGATTCTTCGGCTTCGGTCCGACAGGCGGTGCACTGGTTCAATCTCAACGGGCTCAACGAACGGGGCGAGACACAGCTCAATGTCGAAGTGGACGGCATCTACATCCAGTTC
>CAYVVX010000690.1:1350-3221 GCA_964455315.1 uncultured Planctomycetales bacterium
GCTCGGCCGTGCTGGTCAAGCACGGTCTGGTCAGTCAGCCGACGGATGCCGATTACACGCTGGTGGATCTGTGCCCGCCGCCGCGACTGGGCGACTCGCTGAGCAGCGACGTGGGCGGCATCCTGTTCGATCTGGGCGTGGGGGATCCGACAGCGGCGGTGGTAGAAACATCGCCGGGCAGCTTCGCCGTCGAGATCAGTCACCCGGACATTCTCCCTTCCGGCTCGTTCCAAATCGCCCTGACACCATGCGAGGGAGCACCCCTCACGGAGGCGTGCTGCTTCCCGGACGCCCCCTGCCAGGACCTGGAGCCCACCACCTGTGCGAGCCAGGGCGGCACCGCCCAGGGAGCCGGTTCGACCTGCGCGACCGCCGACTGCGGCGGGCCCGAGACCATCGCCTGCTGCACGACCGCGGGGTCCTGTGCCGATGTGACCGAGCAGCAATGCCTGGACGCCGGTGGCTCGCCGGGCGCTGCCGGCTCGACTTGCGCCGCCAACTTCGACTGTCCGCCGCCGGCGGGGACGCAAGCCTGCTGTCTCGCCAACGGGCTCTGTCTCAATGCTCCCGTTGCCAATTGCGTGAACTTTTTCAATGGCACGCCCCAGGGAGATGGTGTCAACTGTTTCGATCCCGCAACCAACTGCCCCTCGCGGGCCCTATCGATCACCAAGACCGGGCCGGTCTCGGTGCGGGCCGGTTCCATCTTCCAGTACGTGCTCAGCTACGAGAACATCGGCGACGCGGATGCCACCGGCGTGGTCGTGGAGGATACGCTGCCCAACCTGGCGTTGTTCGTCAGCGCCGACAGCGGGGGCATGCTGATCGGCCCCGGTCCGAGTGGAACGGTGAGCTGGACCATCGGCGGGCTGCCCGTGGGGGCCGCCGGCCAGGTCACCGTGACCGTCCAGGCCCACTGCAGCGCCACCCAGCTGAACAACTCCAGCTACCGTATCACCAGCAACGAGGGCGGGCTCTTCCCCGGCGCTCCTGCCGTCAGCACGACCGTGACCCCGGCGCAGAACCTGCCGGTCAATGTCAACATCACTTCCGTGCCGGTCGCCCCCGCCGCGGAGCCCCTGATGAGCGGCGACCTGATCGAGCACACCATCACCATCGAGAATACCGCCGCGTTTGAGCAGGTGGTCCGCTTCACCACCTCGGCCGGCCAGGACGCCGCGTTCGACTCGGTGGTGGATGACGCCGGCGGTGAGTTCAACATCACCAACCCGGTCAACTTTTCCTGGTCCGGCATCGCGGGCGCGAATGCCACCATCGCGGTCATCTTCCGCACCCGCATCGACGACTGCATCTCGGACAGCGTTACCCGGTTGAACCGGAATTCCACCTTCATGGTGCGGAGCGCCTGCGGTCCCACGCTCGGCCAGGCCTCCGCCCCGACGCTGGCGCTCCAGAAGCCGTTGTCCATGAGCCTGGTGGCAACGAACCTGTCGCCGCCGAAGCCGGCACCCTTCGGTTCCGGCGGCGCCATTCAGCTTGCCCGGCTCAACAGCGGGCTTAACCTCATGCTCGACATCGTCAACGATACCCCCGTCGACCAGAACAACATGCACGCCGAGGCCGTGCTTCCCGCGGAGTTAGTGGTCAATGATCCACCTTTTGCTCAGCCTATTCCAGCGGGCGCGGCATATGACTCGAACACACGCCTGGTCACCTATGATGGTCCGGTGCCGGCACAATCAACGGTCACGCTGCTCATCGACGCGATGTTCGATCCAGCGTCGGACTGCCAGACAAGCCTGAGTTTCCGCGGTCGAACCGGAATGTGCGCGGCGAATGAGTTCAATCTCAATGCCAGTGTGACCATCCTGGTGGTGCCGGACCTGCCGCAGGGTGAGTATGTCGTCGGC
>CAYVVX010000691.1:0-1467 GCA_964455315.1 uncultured Planctomycetales bacterium
TGGCCCGCACCGCCGACGGAACGGTCTTCCTGGTGCGGGATCTGCTGCTGCCCGACGCGGATGACCTCAGCGAGCAGACTGCCGTGAGCGTGTGTCCCACGCCGGGGTTCCTGAGCATGGTCTACTACCAGGCCCAGCAGACGCAGTCGTCGGTGGTGGAGTTCCACAGCCATCCCGGCGGACACACCCCGGTGTTCAGCGGCGTCGATGAGCACCATTCCCAGGAGAACGCCGCGTATCTCACCGAGAAGCTGGACGAGCCGACCACGCTGGTGATGGTGGTGGGCAACAACCGGTTCGATGCGTTTGATGGTGTGGCCTTCGATCGGCACACCGGCCAGTTCCATCCGCTGCACCGGTTCGAGTTGCTGGGCCGGCCGAGCGAGATTCGCTTCATGGGCGAGGAACCGCGCAAAAACCGTGCCCACGAAGCAGGTGATGAGCGGTTCGATCGCCAGCAGCGCATCCCCGGCTGGAATCAACTGGGCCTGGAACGCCAGCGGATCGGGATCATCGGCGCCGGGGGCAATGGCGCGCCGCTGTTGCAGATGCTGGTCAGTATCGGGGCCGGCCGACACGGATTCATCGCCCTCTGCGATGATGACCTCGTGGAGGAATCGAATCTGCCGCGGATCCCGTATGCCTTTGCCGAACAGGCCGGAACGCCCAAGGTCAATGCGGCCGTGCACTACGCCGCCCGCAAGTCGCCCGGCACGTCCATCTACGCCTATCCCAGCCGCTTCGAGGCACCGGAGGTCCAGGCACGCATGAAGGCCGCGACGGTGCTCTTCTACTGCGGCGACAACGACGGCGGCCGGAAGGAAGCCAACGCGTTCGCGATGCGCTACGGCATCCCGCTCATCGAGATGGGCTGCGACATCCAGGTCGAGGAAGAATCCGTCACCGCCGGCGGACAGGTGCGGCTGGCCTTGCCCGGCGAGAACGCCTGCCTGGTCTGCTGCCGGGGGTTTGATCCGGCGCTGTCCGCCCTGGAGCAGATGGATGCGGTCTCGCGCATTCACCACGCCCGCCAGGGGTACGTGATCGGTGCCGACGCGGAGGCCACGGCCAGCGTCGCCAACCTCAATGTCCTGACCGTGCAGTTTGCGGTGGCCCAGTTCCTGGCCCTGGTCAATGGTCCCGAGTTCGCCCGCTGGGATTACCTGCACGTCAATCAGTTCACCGGTCAGACCATGCCGGCGCGGAGCAAGCGACGCGCGGATTGCCCGCTGTGCGGCCGTGAAGGCGTGGTCATGGGCGGCGATCCGGTCGAGACGGCGCACAACGCTGCGGCCACGCTGGTGCCGTTCGATCAGATGGCCTGACGCACGAACATCGGCCCCAACCACACAATTGGCGAGCCCACGGAGGGGCTTGCCCCTCTCCCACGCAAGTTGCCGGAGTCGTACGCACCCATCCCTCATCCCACGGGGCCCGGCAACGAGATCCCTACGCATCCATCGCGAC
>CAYVVX010000691.1:1477-3198 GCA_964455315.1 uncultured Planctomycetales bacterium
CGTTATGACGCCTCGCGGTGATTCTGCGCGCGCAGACCGCGAACGGCAGCAAATCATCAATTCCCGATCACGGGAAGGAGGAACGACCATGAGTGAACGATTGGCAGTCAGTATCGAGATCGGCGGGCGATTGAAGAGTGCCCTTGTCCCCGAACTGCTGGAGACAATCCGGCACGCCAACGTGAGCCTGGATTGGGGTGATGCCTGGTTCGAGCCACGCACGGAAGCGGAACTGCACACGGCGATTCGCGAGGGAGTGCTCTGGCTGTGCGACGACCAGACCCCGGATGGCGAGATCCCGGCGCTCGAAGCGGCGTGCCGACGCCTGGGCCTGGCCTACACCCGCCGCTCGGAGGGTGGCATGGAATGCGATCCCGAGGTGGTTGACTGGCGGCCGGGGATGGCCAAGCCCCTGGTGCGCATCGGCAGCCACGTCGGCCATCGGATCCACGTACCGACTGCGGTGGTCGCAAGGGCATTGAAGCACCTGCAAGCCGGGCGACTCGCATTGGCGACGAAGCTGCTGCAACGATTGTGCCCACGTGTCCCGGAGCTGCCGCGGTTCAAGATCGTGTAGGAGCGTCCGTGCCGCATAGTGACGACGCGACTCTACGCAAGCGAGAACGATGACCCACGAAGAACTTCCGGCATGTGCCTGGAGCGTGGGCTCATCACGAACGGCGATCACGTTGCCCGCATGGACGTCGTGTCGCCTGTATGGAGGAACCTGTCATGGAAACGATTCACGCCAACGTCAATCGAAGACTGCTGACCAAGGCGGACCGGCTGTTTACCGGGACGCTGCAGGGCCGGATCATCGAGATCCTGCAGAACGGTCGGCGGGCCGGCGCGAGCCGGGTGGAGATCGTGAATCGCAACAACACGGTGGTCGTGCGGGACAACGGCTCGGGCATTGAGCACTTCGCCCGGCTGCTGGACCTGGGCGGTTCCGGGTGGGAACAGGCGCTGGAAGCGAGCGAGGATCCGGCCGGCGTGGGGCTGTTCTGCCTGGCCCCGCGGCGGGTAACGATTCGATCGAACGGACGCACGGCCACGATCGAGGGCGACGGCTGGACCGGCGCGCCGGTGAGCGTCCGCACGGAGAAACAGAAGGTGCCGGGCACTGAACTGCTATTCGACGATGAGCCCTGGACACTCGATGCGGTGCAGCCCCATGCGGTATTCAGCGGTCTCGAAGTAATCGTGGACGGCGCAACGTGCGCTCGGGAGCCGTTCCTCTCAGATCACGCGGTGCACTGTCCAGAGCTCGGCTGCCGGATCGAGGTGCGGGACAGCTGCAAGCTCAACGAGTGGCAGCGCGTCTGCGCCCGGGCTTTCCGGTTCGGCGACAACGCGCTGGTCAACTTCCACGGCCAGGTGGTGGCGTTCGACTTCCATCCGATCAGCGAGCGCGGCCTGTGGTACCTGGTCGAGCTGACCGGCGAGCCCACCGGGATCCGACTGATGCTGCCCGCGCGGACGCGGCTGGTGGAGAACGAGGCGTTCACGCAGCTCAAGGCGGCACTGGAGCTGGAGGCTTTCCGTTACCTGGAGCGACGAGGGCACCATCGACTGCCCTACGCGGAGTATCTGCGGGCCCGGGATCTGGGCGTTGCGCTGCCCGAAGCGGAAGTAACCTATCGCGCCGGGCTGCTGTTCGGGGACAATCCCGAGCCGGTCGAGATCAACAAGCCGGAGGAGTTCCCGCTCAGCCGGTGCTA
>CAYVVX010000692.1:0-3192 GCA_964455315.1 uncultured Planctomycetales bacterium
CGCGTTGTCGCCCTGCAGACCCATCACCTGCCAGATGGGCTCCCACGCCCGGATCACCGGCACGCCGAGGTTCTGCGGTTGCGATCCGAACGTCACCAGGGTGCCCACGGAGGTGCGCATCAGCCGCTGGTCGCCAAGCCCCAGGTCGGCCAGCCGCCCCACCGATCCGGACAGCGCGGTCGGCGTCAGCGGAGGCACGGCCCGCTGAACATTGCCGCCGGCGTTCACCGGAGCGAACTGGAGCCGCGGCATCGGCACCAGGCACAACGGCCCGTCCGGTGCGATCATCACACCCAGCGATGTGCTCGCGCCGTCCGCCTGAAGGAAGCTGCCGGCACTGTCGGTCAGGATCGGGCTCAGGATGCTGTCGCCAAGAGCGCGTTCGGCCCCGCCGCGGCCGCTGAGCAGGTCGGACACCTGCTGGCCGATCGCCGCTGTGGCACCAAGTCGGCGGCATTGCATCGTGTTGCTGTCCGCATACCAGTAGATCGCGTAGAGATTCGTCGGCCCCCAGAAGAACTCGATGAAGCGGTTGGGCGGGATCTGCAGCTGACCGCCGCTGCGGGTACGAAGCTCGTCCCGGATGCGGGCGGCGTGGGACGCGAAGCTGCGAATGTCGGGACACGGCACGGATGCCGGCGCCCATTTGATCCGCCCGATCTGGCTCAGGTACGTCTCGGGCCCCTGCCCGGTGAGCGGCCCCACCCCACCGGCGCCAAGGAACCCCTCCAACCCAGCCTCCAGATCCGCGCGCTCCTGCCAGCCGGACAGGAAGCGGAATGCGGCATCGATCTCCGGTCTTTTGCGCTGGTCGGCGAGGAGCAGACTGACCGCCTGCTGGGCCGACTGACGCCGACCCGTTTCATCGGCAGGCCACGGCTGCGGAAGCGCGACCGGCCCGACGCTCATGCCGCCGACCGCCGCCCAGCTCGCCCCTTTCCACGGGAAACTCACCTCGACCGCCAACGTGCTCTGATCCGAAGAGGGCGTGAAGGCGACTGCCGATGCGCCCATCGCGGGCGACCCCAAATCGGTCGCGACCACCTCCGCGAGACGACCGTAGAACACGTCCCCCGCCGCCGGCCAGCCGGGCATTGCGATGGTGTACGACCAGGTCGCCGCCGGGCTCTCGTTGCCGGCGTCATCCAGGAGCGCTCCCGCGGGGATGGTCACCTCCACCGGCCCGGGGCGGATCTGCGCAGGCACCTGGAGCGTGAAGGAGTTGCCGCGCAGGTTCACGGCCAGGGTCGAGGGCGTGCCCTGGACGGTCGGGACGCGATTGGGCTGGTCGCTGACCTTGGCCGGCTCGCTGGCGGTGAGCTGGATCGAGGTCAGCTCACCGGCCCGCTCGAAGGTGCTGCCTCCCGCGGGGGTGACGCTTTCCGTCAGCACCCTGGGCGGGGTATTGTCGACGCGAACACTGCCGGCGGCGTCCACCGCGCCGGCGGAATGGCCGTGCTCATCAGCGGCGGAGCCGGCCAGGATGCGGATGGACAGCGAGCCGTCTCCGGTGATGTTGGCGATGCGGACGATCCGACTGGTGTTGCCCTCTCCGGCTACCTCGATGGTGCCCGCGGCGCTGCCCTCCTTGACCAGCTCCACCTGGGCGGGCGTCAGAGTGATGGTCGACGCCCCCTCGTAGGTGATCGTGTAGTCCAGCGGGCCGGATCGCGTCACGGCAACGGCGGGGGACTGAACCAGCGGTACCGGGGCCAGGTTGTCGAATGACCTGGTGATGGTCATCGCTTCGGCATTCTTCGCACCACCCGTGTCCTCGACCACACCGGCCGGAATCGTGAGGGTGAGCTTCCCTTCGCCTTCCACCATGGCCAGATGGAGGCGGTAGCTTGAACCGCTGATCCGTTCGATCCGCACCGGTACCGGCGTCGTCCGGGCACCCTGCCGGACCTCCGCCACCACGTCACCGGCATCGTCGAAGTCCCCGACGTCTTCATTGAAGTCCACCAGGAATGTGACGTCGGACGAGGTCAACACCTCCTCAGTCCCCTCCGCCTGCTCCGCTTTGATGCCGAGCACCGCCGGCGGCTCGTTCGCGACCGCGGTGCCTTCGTCCGGCCGGGTGGGCGCGATCGGCCGCGTCGTGGTTACATCCGTGGGCTCTTCTCCGCCTTTTGCCGCGATTGCCGGGTCAACAGTCCCACGTCCGTTCGGCACCTTCGGCTCACCGCCGCCCCCCCCGCGCATGACCAGGAACCCGACGCCCGCGAGCACCACCACCAGCGCCACGCCGGACAGCATGACCGCCCGCCGTCGCTTGCGCGACTGATCCAGACCTGCCCGGGCCTGCTGAAGCAGCTCCCTGGCCTGATCGTGGAGCTCGGGGACGTAGCCGTTGTTGACGATGGTCTGCCCCATGGTCATGACCGTTCGCCAGCGCCCGCCGCGGGCCGCGTCGGAGGCCTGCTGAAGCTGCGTCGCCGCGAGCGCGGCACTGTCACCGATGGCCCGCTGCTGGGTCTCGATCTGATCGAGCAGCTTGCGGGCCTGGGCCTGGACATCGTCCATACCCATCGCCACGGCCGCGGCGGCCAGCTCCCGCGCCGCCGCCAGGTCGGCCAGTTCGGCCGGCTCCTTCTGGCGGCGCTGCCGCATGGCCAGCTCGGCTTCGGCGACCTTGAGCCTGGCCTGCTGCTGGTCGAGGTTGCGGATGAACCGGCGAAGATCCTCGGCCAGCTCTTCCACCCGCTGGTAGCGATCCTCGACCCGCGGGGTCATGGCCTTTTCGCAGATCTGGCGCAGCTCGGCGGGGATGCGCCCGCTGACCTGGGACAAGGGCGTGGTCCGCCCGCGAATGGTGTTGAGCAGCACGCGCGACACGGAGACGAGCGGCTTGCTTCCGGCGGCAGTCATCCTGGCCGTGCTGCCGGCCGGACCGCTCGCGTCCCGCAGTCCGGGAGGTATCTTCGCGTCGTCCAGCCGGACGGTGGAGTCACCCGGCCCGGCGGTGGGCTCGAAGGTGTCGCCGCTCTGCGGAGGCGCCGGCAGCCGGGAGGCGGCCGTGGCCCTGGAACCGGCGCCATTGCCGCGCCGTCCCGAAGTCTGGCTCTCGCTCGATGCGGAGTCATCGGTGAAGGCCGCGTGCCCGGTGAGCAGCTCATACATCACGCAGCCGAGCGAGAAGATGTCCGCCCGCGGGTCCACGTCCTGGCCCATCGAGGTGATCACCTCCGG
>CAYVVX010000693.1:0-3180 GCA_964455315.1 uncultured Planctomycetales bacterium
ACGAGCGCGTCGAGAAGGAATACATCACCGCCAAGCGGAAGGCGGCCGCCCGGCTGGGGGTGAATTACCGGCACAATCCGCAGGATCTGCCGTCGAACCGGGAGATCCGCGAACAGATCCAGTCGTTCGCCCGCATTCACGAGGGCGAGCAGCGGGACCGGGATCTGCGCGACATGCGTCTGGCGGCGCTGCGGCTGATGCGGCTGCTGGCCCGGTTCGAGCCGCACCTGATCGGCAGCGTGATGACCGGCCACGTCCGGCAGGGCTCGGACATCGACCTGCACGTGTTCAGCGACGATGTCTCGGCGGTGAGCGAGGTGCTCGATCAGCACGGCCTGGCCCACGAGATCGAGCGCAAGCGGATCATCAAGCACAACCAGGAGCGGCTGTTCACCCACATGCACATCGCGGCCCGGTTCAACGTGGAGCTGACCGTCTACGCCCGCGAGCTGGTCAGCTATCCGTTCAAGAGCTCGATCACCGGCAAAACCATCGAGCGGGTCGGCGTGAGCGAACTGGAGGCGATCATGGCCCGCGAGCATCCCGACGCCGAGCTGCCGCCCGACGACGAGGAGCCGGCACCGCCCGACCCGTTCCTGATCTGGTCGCTGCTGCTGCCGCCGCTGGAAGAGGTGCGCCAGGATCCGCGGTTCCACCCGGAAGGCGACGCCCTGTTCCACTCGCTGCAGGCGTTCGAGCTGGCCCGCGAGCGTTTTCCCTTCGACGCGGAGATGATCACGGCCGCGCTGCTGCACGACGTGGGCAAGGCGATCGACGCGTCAGACCATGTCGAAGCGGGGCTGGAAGCGCTGGAGGGGACGCTGAGCGAGCGGGAGGCGTTCCTGATCGAACACCACATGGACGCGCTGGCGTACCGCGACGGCACACTGAGCGGCAAGCGGCGGGCGAAGCTGCGCGAATCGGAGTTCTTCGAAGACCTGATGGCGTTGCGCGAGATCGACGAGGCGGCCCGGGTGCCGGGCGCGGCGGTGTGCACGGTGGAGGAGGCGATCGCGTTTCTGCGCGGACTGGCGGAGGAGACGTGGGAGTAGCGGCACATCACGAGCCGGTCGCGGGCGGGTGGACAGGGATACGAGCGTTCCCGGCGAAGACGGCCGGCACGGGGGCCGGCCGCTACGCTCGATTCGCGAGTTCTAACCGGGCGGCGCCTCGAATCACTCCCGGCGCATGGAGCACTCGGTCAGCTCGCAGTAGCGGCAGGGGCTGCCGCGGGCGGCGATGGCTTCCTTGGGGCCGATGCCCAGCAGGCCGGAGACGCTCTTGACGGGGGTCATGATCATGCTCTCGCCGAGGGTGACGCCCACCGCGGAGCCGTCGACGATGCTGAAGATGGTCCGCTGCTGGTCCAGGGACATGCCGCAGTAGCCGGGGCTGAACGGCAGGGTCACCGCGTCGCCCTCGGGTGACACCTCCTGGCGAAGGTGATCGGCCAGGCTGTCGGAGGCCCCGTCCGCGGCGGCCGAGCCGATGGTGTCGAGCACGAACCCCTCGAGCATGTTGCCCCTTCCAAACCGCTCGCGCGACTTCCGCTCGATGTCCGGTCCTATGGAGACCACGAAAGTCGCCACCCGCCTGGCCGGCCACATGAACCCGGCGATGGGTCCGACCACGGGCGGAGAGCCGGTCAGCTCGATCTGGGTATCGGTGATCCGCTCCACCGGGTGGATGACATACACCCCGCGCGGATGAATCAGGTCGACGGCCTCCTCCATGAGGCGCTCGAGGACGGCTTCGACGCGGGCGCAGAGACCGCGGGCCCGGCGGGCGCCCATCAGCCGGATCACCTCCTTGCGCTGCAGCTTCAGGGGCAGATCAATGACGTGTTGTCGCGTGTCGCTCATGATGGTTTCCGCTCCCTTGCGGCGTCGATCATCGCCCGCACGTTCTCGGCCGGGCTGAAGGAGTCCACTTCGCAGCCGGGCATGACGCAGGCGGTGGTGTGCGGCAGGGTGGCGTCGATGAAATCGCGGACCATGCGGTCGACCTCCTGCGCGGTACCGTGGCAGGTCAGTTGCGTGGTGGGCGCGTTCATGGCGCACTGCCGACCCTTGAAGATCTTCGCGGCCTGTTCGAACCATTCCGGCCAGCTCACGTTCTGACCATAGTAGGGCATATCATACTGCACCGCCTTGATGCCTTCCCAACCGGCGATCATCTCCAGCGCGTAGGGCAGGTTGTGCCCGCACACATGCCAGAAGACGTAAGGGAAAATCTTCCTGGCCTTCTCGATGAAGATGCGGTCGACATCGCCGAACTTGTCCAGGTGCTTCGGGCCCCAGGTGCGGGCGCCGCCGAACGCGCAGAAGAATTCGCACCCCTTGCCGGCGGCGTACTCGGCGTAGTAGTCGAGGGCCTCGAGCCGCTCCTGGAGGCACAGGTCGAGGTAGTGGCGGACCTTTTCCTCCGGCTCGGTGACCATCCACTTCAGGAAGTTCTGCACCTCGACGATGGTCTCGGCGTAGTTGGTGGGGGTGGCCGCACCGACGATGACGGGTACCTGGCGGTCCATCTTCTCCTGGAATTCGAGGAGCTGGAGCATGTGCGGCGTGTAGTGGGTGACCGGGCGCGATCCATCCAGGTACTTCTCGAAGGTGCGCTGCTCGTAGAGGGCGATGGCGTCGTCGAGCGTGGCGGCCAGCGGCTTGAACAGCAGGTAGTCCTTGTCCCCGCGGTGGATAAAGTGCTCCGGACGGCGTGCGGCGGGGATGAAGTGCTCGATCTGGTGGCTGATGTCGATGTACATCCAGATGGCGTCGGTGCGCAGGTCCGCCCAGGTCTTCAGGCAGGCGTCGGTGGTCTTGTCGACGTCGTTGTAGATCTCCCGGTGGCTGTAGCCGGCGTGGGTGATCTGCCAGTAGTCCAGCTCCGGCGCCACCGGGACCAGGTCGGTCCGCTTGCGGTCGAAGGCCGCGGCCAGCCGCTGCCAGTGGGTCATCTCGCCGATCGGCTCGAGCCTGCCCTTCAGACGCTCCACCCAGCGATCCACCACGGCGCTCATGGCGACACCGCCTTGCCCGCGGGTTCGCCGGCGCGGGCGTCGTTCAACCAGCCGCGCGGGCCGAGAAAGCCGCGGATCTTCTTCACCGCTTCCCAGGCGTCGTCGCTGGCGTCGTCGGCGCCCAGCCGCCGGGCCGCGTCGGCACTCACCGCCGGCCCGCC
>CAYVVX010000694.1:0-3163 GCA_964455315.1 uncultured Planctomycetales bacterium
CAGGTGGTGCGGGCGACGCCCGGCCGGACGGCGGCGGAGATCGCCCGGGCGGCGGACATGGAGCGGCACGTGCCGTCGCGGCGGCTGCCTGAGCTGCGCGACGCCGGCCTGGTGCGGAACGACGGGGCCAGGATATGTGATGTCACCGGCACGCGCAGCATGCTGTGGTGGCCGGTTTTCAGCGAACTGCTGTTTGAACCGTAAGGAGCGCGAACATGATTCGAGAGGCGATTGACAGGGTGCGGGAGCTGACGCTGGAGTCGAACAAGCCGTTCTACATA
Source organism: uncultured Planctomycetales bacterium (assembly GCA_964455315.1). Taxonomy (GTDB): domain Bacteria; phylum Planctomycetota; class Phycisphaerae; order UBA1845; family PWPN01; genus CAYVVX01. Next base: position 282 of record CAYVVX010000694.1, read on the forward strand.
CAGCGTCCGGGCGACCCGGCGCACGTGGTGCAGTTGGTGCAGATGGATGGGTCTGTGGAGCAGCAGGAGACGCGGCCTGCGGACCGGCGGCTCGAGGTGGCCCAGTTGAGCGACCTGGTGCGGCTGGCCGCCGAGCGGATGACGGACTGGCAACGATGGAGTGAGACGGAGGCGCCCACCATCGGCGCGTCGCGTCAGCCGGCGCTCTTCGTGTCGGTCAACTCCGTGCGGCTGGTGTTCGACCGGATGACGGGGCGGGAGTATGCGTTCACGCGGCTGCATCAGGCTCCGGAGTGGACGTTCTTCGCGGCCCGGCAGGAGGATCCGGTGATGGCCGGCATCGGGCGCGACATTGTCCGCGAGACGGCCCGCGAGCTGCAGGCGGCGCGGGAGACGATGGACGCACTGATGCAGCGGCTGGGCGACTACTACAACAACCACGATGCGGTGTCGAAGGTGATGACGGACACGACGGCGCCGGCCTACGCGGCCCTGCGCAAGCGGGCCCGGGGCGAAACGCTGGACGAGTGAATGGAATGCTCGCGCAGAGGCGCAGAGGGAACGTGATGGAACAGAAGACGTTTGACCAGTGGTGTCTGATCGAGCTGTTCGGCCATGGGCGGCTGGCGGGGAAAGTGACCGAGCAGCAGCTGGGCGGCAGCGCGTGGCTTCGCGTGGACGTCCCTGCGGTCGGCGACAAGCCGGAGCATACGCAGATTCTTGGGGCGGGCTCGATCTATCGGCTGGTGCCGGTGACGGAGGAGATCGCCAGGGCCGCGGCTGCGCGGCTGGAGGCCGATCCGGTGCGGGCGTTCGACTGGGCGCTGCGTCCACCAACCCCCGCGTTGCCGGTTCCGGATTCATCGCCGATCAGCCCTTTTGGTGATTCGCGGGTCAAGGAACGACTGGCAGAGGGTCTTGCCCCGGAGCAGATCGCCCTGTTGACCTGCCCGAAGTGCGGGCATGACCGCTACTACAACGAGGGATCACACTTTACCTGCGACCTCTGCGATCTGACGTGGGTCTGCGTCGCTGAGGGGGAGGACATTCCTACAGACCAGCCATACATGCTGGTCGACGACGTGATGAGCCTGGCGGAGTGGGAGGCGTCCAGCCCTGTCTGATGAGCTCTGCGTTCTCTGCGGCTCTGCGCGAGTCTTGGTGTCCTGGTGGTTGGTGAGGAACGGTGGGCACGGCCCACCCTACATGGAGCGGGGTGCATGATGACGACGGAACCGAACAACGGGTGCCTGGTGAGCCTGGTGGACGCGGACGCGGCGCCGGTGGCGCTGGAGCGGACCTGGCCCGCGTGCGCGAACACTGGCCGCTGGTGGCCTGAACACGGCGGGCATGACACCCGTCGATCATGGATGACCTGATGACACACGGAGGCGTCGTCAAACTTCACGCCGATCGGCCCCGCTGGCGCAACGAGCTGCCGGCGTGGATCGTGGCCGATGCGGCCTGGCCGGAGCTGCGAGCGGGCGTTCGGCGGACGTTGCAGGCGATCGCCGATGCCTGCGACCCGCCGGACGCTTTGGGGAACCTGATCGGCTGCTGGGGCGGCCGGCACCTGGTGCGTGCGGCGGAGATCAGCACGCGGACGTTGTGGAGGCATGTCGGCAGACTGGAGCGGTGCGGCTTCCTGGTCTGCCTGGGCAGCGGTTACGTGTACGACGGTCGGAACTTCGGGAACCGTTACGGGATCCCGGCCAATCGCGGGGCGCTCGACAGCCGCCGGCAGCAACGCGGCCTCCAGCGCATGATTCGCGACGCCAACGGCAAGCATCGCCCGAGCCGCATCGAGCCGGGCGAACAGGGCGAGCTGTTCCTTGCGAATCACCAGCCGGTGCACCGCGCCGGCACCTCCGACCTGTTGGTAACTCACGAGAATCGCACAGACCCCCGTGCCATTCTGTCACACCACCATTAATGGGTGGGGTGGTTTTAAAAACCATGGGGGCCGGTGGTGGGGCTGCGCCGCTGCGCGGCGTGCGGGTCGAGGAGCTGTCCGACACGCGGGCGATCCTCGAGCGCTACCGGGACGCGGTGCGCCTGAGGCAGGTGGAACCCGGTCGCGAGCTGGAGGCGGTGGCTGCGGCGGAGCGGGCCCTGCGGCTCGCGGATCGCAACCCGGCGGGGTTCTGGGCAGCGCTGGTGCGGCGCGGACAGTGGCTGCTGCTGGAGCGGCGGGATCTGGAGGCGGCCCGCCGGCGGATGGAGAGCCCGGAGACGATCACGTCGGCGGACGCGGACGTGCTGAGCGCGTTGCGGGCGTACCTGCGACGCAGCGGCTACCGGGTCAACGAGTTCGACAGTCTGCGTCAGCGGTACGGCTGGACGCGGGAGCGATACGAGGCGGCACGAGCGGCGCTGAGCGCCAGGGAGACGTAGATGCCACGAATGAAACTCAGTCTGAATGCCCTGAAGGATCTGGACTTGGGCAAGGCCAGCCTGGCATTCACGCATTTGTTGCGCAAAGTCGTTGACGACATCAACGATCGGCCCGGTTGCCGAGCGAAGCGGATCATCAAGATGGACTGCTTCATCACGCCTGTTCTCGACAAGGATTCGGCCTGTCTGGACACGTGCGATGTGCAGTTCATTTTTGACCACAAGCTGCCCAAGCTTCAGAGCATCGAATACTCCATGATCCCGACCAGGGACGGTGCCCTGCTGTTCGAATCATTGAGCCCGGACGATCCGCGACAGCCTGGGCTGCCCGGGATCGATGTGCCCGAGGCGGAAGTCACCGAGCCGGCGGAGAAGTGAGACCATGCGGGCCCGGGCACGATGCACCGATCCTGTGACGTCGCATGAGGCCGCCGCGGCGGTCGAGGCGATCGGCGGGGCCGCGTCGCAGCGGGATCGGTGCCTGCAGG
>CAYVVX010000695.1:0-3156 GCA_964455315.1 uncultured Planctomycetales bacterium
GCCAGCGCGGGGCGGATGAGATCGCGGTGGTCGAAGATCCGGCGGGTCATGGCCTCGAACTGGGCGTCGGAGCGCCACTTGTCCTGGAGAACGGGGATCTCCCAGCCGTTCTGGATGGCGTGGGCGGTCTCGAAGTCCCAGTAGGCGCCCTTGACCAGGCGGCAGGCGATGGGGGTGCCGCGGCGGCGGACCCAGTCGATCAGTGCTTCCAGGTCTTGCGCGGCGTCGCCCAGATATGCCTGGAGCACGATGCCCACGTCGGCGAAATCGGCGAACTCCGGCTCGCCGAGCACGTGGCGAAACACGGCCAGGGTCAGGTCCTTGTACTTGTACTGCTCCATGTCGATGTTGACGAATGCGGAGCGGCGGCGGGCCAGCCGGAGGATCGGCCGGAGGCGGTCGGCGGCGGCGTGCACGCTGGCGTCGAAGTGGACGGGGTCGAAGCGCGGGTCGAGGCTGGAGATCTTGATCGAGAGGTTCACCCGCGGGTTGGGCCCGGCGGCGGCGCGGTCGAGGAGGTCGTTGGCTTCCCAGCGCGGGGCGGCGTCGGCGAGGGCGTTGACGAGGTCGAGGTACTGCCGGGCATACCAGTCGGCCTGGCTGTCGCTGATGGTGGCTTCGCCGAGGACGTCGATGGTGAAGCCCATGCCGCGGTCGCGAAGGGCGGCCACCGTGGCGATGGCCTCCGCCGGGGTCTGCCCGGCGATGAACCGGCGTGCCATCTGCAGGGCCGACTGCCGGGCGATGGCGGCCAGCCGGGAACGGTACCACGCGCCGTCGGCGGCGTTGCGGACCATGCGGGCGAACGGTTTGGGCAGGGGCACGCCGGGCTGGAGCAGGTACTCGGCGAGGTGGGCGATGACGGCGCGGTCGGTCCTGAGCGTGGGCAGCACGTCGATCCAGCGGAAGAGCTGAAACCGGCGAAGCGGTTCGGCCAGGGCCCACTCCATGAGCCGGTTGATCCAGAAGTCGGGGCGGATGATGGAGGGGGCGGCGTCGCGGGCGCGCTCGAAGATCTCGGTACCGATCTCGCGGATGCGCTGAGGCGGCGGCGATGCTGGGGGCGGCTTCACGGGGTACTCCGGATGCAAGTCAAGTGCTGTCTGGCATCCGGCTATTCTAGAGCCGCGCAGCCCCCGTTGACGAGGGCCGGGCGGGATCGATCGGGCGTTCAGAAGCGCAGGGTGGTCTGGATGTAGAAGAAGTCGCTGTCCGGGGCGGTGCCGGTTTTCTTGACGAAGGTGCCCGGCCAGTAGTGGGCGTAGCCGACTTCGAAGGAGAGCCGCTCGGTCAGGTCGTAACGGGCCATGAGATCGGTCTCCTGCCCGAGCCAGCGTCCGGAGTTTCCGGTGGGGTCTTCGCGGTCGGCGCGGATGAAGGCGTCCTCCTTGCTGGCCAGCCAGTAGAAGCGGTGGTACGCCTCCAGACGCAGCTTCTTGAGCGGGCGCAGACCGGCGAAGAGGGCAGGCTGGATCAGGTTCTGCCAGGGATAGGTGTCCATGAATCCGTACATGGTGTGGGAGGCGCCGAAGAGAGAGTCAAACCGGCCGCTCCTGCCGTTGGGGCGGTTGCCGGTGGAGTAGTTGAGCCAGGCCGCGAGGCGCGGCTTCCACTCGTGCTCGAAGTTGTAGCCGAGCTCGACGTGGTTGGCGAAGGCGCGGTGAATATCGTCACCCACGTCGCCGAACTGGAAGGCGTGGTCGGTGTCATAGTCGAAGTCGGTGTCGGCAATGGGCCCGAAGGCATGAATGCCGAGGGTGTGGATCTCGCGGTCGTCCTCGGTGGGATCCTTGTAGTCGGAATCGAGCACCAGGTAGTAGGGCTCCAGAACGACCACGTCGGCCCATTTGCGCCAGGCGCCGGTGAGCCCGTAGAACCAGCGCTCGTCGTCGCCGTGGTCGGGGCTGACCAGGAACCGCTCGACGGGCTGCATGGCGTAGGCATTCATCTCCCAGGGCGAGCTGGGTTCTCCCACGCGGATGCGGAAGCCGTCAAAGGAATTGGTGGTGTTGCGGAAGCCGTTGCGGGTCACCAGGCGGCGGTCGATGTCGTCGAAAGACATGCGCCCGAAGCGGAAGGCGAACGGCTGTCCCCTGGCCACGGCGTCCTTGAAGTACAGCTCGGCGAAGAGCTGCAGGATGTCGGCCTCGTTGACGTCGCGGTTGCTGGACGGCGCGGCCGAGCCGAACTGGCGGGAGTCCTGAAACTCCACGCCGAAACGGAGCGGGTCGGTGATGTCGTGAATGCCGACGTAGCCGCGCGAGCGCATGAAGGTGAAGTCGTCGGTTTCGAGATCGCGGGCGTAGTTGTCGTTGCGGTACTCGAAGCGGGTCCGGTGCTCGAGGCCGAAATCGAGCCAGTCGTACTCGGCGGCTTTGGGGTCGAACTCGGTGAGCGGGCGAACATAGCCGGGCGGCTCGGAGTCGCGGTTGGAGGAGGCCGCTCTGGTGGACACGTCGTAGTTCGGCTCTTCGACGGCCTGCTCCGAGAACTTGGATGCGTCGGCATCGGTCGAGGCCGGCGCGGACGCAGGAGGCTCCGCCGCGTGGAGCGCATGTGCTGTCGCGACCGTGAGGGCAAGGATCCAAGGGGAATGGATGCGGGGCAGGCGCATGGGCGGATTCCCGTCTCTTGGGGAATACTATCAGAGTCCGAAGGGCCAAGTTTCAGACGGTGGTCCTCATCGACTCCTTCTGGCAGGTGAAATTATGAGACAAAGGTTAGGTCGTTACTATGCCATGATTCAGAATGCGCTAAGTCTGAGTAGTCGGAGGAGCCGACGCAAAGCCGCAGCCAAACTCCCGGATGGATCGTCTATGTTCGTGGCAGGGCCACCTGCGTTGTCGTGCCACCCGCCCGGCGGCGAAGCTGGCCGCAGGCGGCGTCGATGTCGAGGCCGCGGCTCTTGCGGATGTGGGCGTTGACGCCGCGGGAGCGGAGTACCTCGGCGAAATGATGCGCCGAGCCGGAGTCGGGTCGCTCGTAGGGCAGGTCGGGGACGGGGTTGTAGCGGAGCAGATTGACGTTGCAGCGGAGCTTGTGGCAGACGTTGGCCAGCTCATGGGCGTGCAGCGTGCGATCGTTGAGCCCGCCGAGGAGGATGTACTCGAGCGTGATCTCGCGCCCGGTCTTCTGGAAGTAGTACTTACCGGCCTC
>CAYVVX010000696.1:0-3144 GCA_964455315.1 uncultured Planctomycetales bacterium
GGCCGCCGGACCGGCAAACGAGATGTTCACCCCGCCTGGCGCGGGCGGGTTTCGGGCGGCCGTTGCCTATTTTGACTGGAGAGCCATCGATGCAGGAATTCGACAAGCTGCGGCAGCTCGTGGAAGAGGTGGCTGACGATGTCGCCAAGGCGGCCGGCGGCAACAAAGCGGCAGGCACCCGGGTTCGCAAGATGATGCAGGACATCAAGTCTGCGGCCCAGGAGGTGCGTAAGAAAATCCTGGAAGTCCGCTCGTCGGAAGAGTGATCCGGCGGGGTGCGGACCCCGGGATTACCATACCCCCCCACAGTCAGGCTCTGTTCTGCGCTTCCTCCTCGTCAGGGAGGGCATCGAGCCCCGCCGGACTGCTGCCAACGCGGGAGGCTTTATGCCTGCGCCTTTATTGATTGACCTTGACAAGCTGGATACGACCCAGCGGCTGGCCAGCCGCGAGCAGATCTACGAGCTCCTGCCCCACCGCTACGAGTTCATGCAGCTTGACGCCGTGCTGCAGGTAGACCTCGAAACCCGAATCGGCGTTGCCCTGCGGGAGATTCGCGAGGACGAGTTCTGGGTCCGCGGGCACATTCCCGGACGCCCGCTGTTCCCCGGCGTGCTCATGCTGGAGACGGCGGCACAGTTCGCGGCCTACCTGACCAAGCGTTTTTCAAGCGAACAGCGGTTTCTGGCCTTCGGCGGACTGGAGAACGTGAAATTCCGCCAGGCGGTGACGCCGCCTGCGACCATGTACCTGCTCGAGCGGGCCACCGAGATTCGCCCCCGTCGCGTGGTTTGCGATGCCCAAGCCATCGTGGATGGCAAACTGGTGATGGAAGCCACCATCATTGGAATGCCGATCTGAAGCAGGCCCCGACGGTGCCTCACTCCTCAGGCTCGACCACATCCAGATCAATGCGGAACCCATCGGGCTGGGTGTCGTCCAGTTCCAGCGTGTAGACCAGCAGCGCGTCGCAGGAGAACTCCACCCCCTGCAGGGTGGTGATGCCCTGGTCAGTGCCGGCGGTGGGTTGACCGGCATCGGGATCATCCAATGGACGATCGGAGAACGCGATGCCCGCGATCAGGGCTTCCTCGTTGGCGTTCTCGTCGAGGTTGTTCTCGCGGATGCGGTCAATAAGCTCCTGCCCGCCAACGGTGAAGGCCCGCCCGCAACGCAGGCTGATCACGCTGCTGGAGGAGTTGCCCTCCAGGCGGTTGGAGGCGTTGGCGCTGACGAAGAACTGCCGAAACTGCGGCAGGAAATCGGGGTTCTGCGGATCGTAGGTGCCGAAGGTGAAGATGGCCCGGAACGGCGTGTTGTTGATGAAGCTGACGCCGACATTGGACCGCCCGCCAGGGGTGGTGCCACCCAGGGAGGAGATGTTGTTGTAGAACGCTTCCGGTGTGCAGGCCGCCGCCAGCGTCAACAGCACCGCGAACGCCAGGCCCACCCCGCGACCGCTTATCATCCCTTGCCGCATCTGTCGATACTCCTTGAGCCGCCCGGGAAGCCCGTGCATCATCGTATCGTCGCCTGACCGTCCGGCAAAGCGGGGGCTCTCCCGGCATGATCGACCGGAATACATGGGCAGCTTGAGAGCCATCGGTGTTATCGGACGCACCCGTCATCAGGCCGGGGAAATCAGTGCACCGTGGCGGGTCGGGCGAGCCACTCCGCCTGCCGGGGATGCTCGCCCAGCCAGTGGATCCGCGCCGTGTCGATGTCGTACACCGCACCGATCAGCCTGGCCTTGCCGGCACGGACCCGCTCGCGCACGGCCTCACTGTGTTTGAACAAGTCCTCGATGCTGTGCCAGACGTTCTGCTCCACCGCGGCCGCCACCAGGTCCGCCCCGGTGAGCTCGGGATGTTCGCGTTCCACCACCTTGACGGCCGGCTCGATGTGAGCGACCAGCCCGGGAATGCTGCCGAGTTCGTGGGCATGTTTGACGACAGCGGTGACGGCGCCACAGTCGCGATGACCCAGCACGACCACCAGCGGGATCCCCAGATGCTCCACGGCGTATTCAATGGAGCCGGTTTCATCGGTGGCCACCACGTTGCCGGCGACGCGGATAGTGAACACGTCGCCAATGCCCTGGTCAAGCAGAATCTCCACCGGCACCCGTGAGTCGGAGCAGGCCAGCACGGTGGCGAAGGGATGCTGCCCGTGAACAGTGGTGTCGTGCCGGCGGGCGGCCGACTCGTGGGGATGCTGAGCGTGATTCGTATAGAACCGCTCGTTGCCATCCTGAAGGCGTTCGAGGGGATCGGTGGCAACGTGTCGCACATCGCGGCCGGCACAGCCCGAAACGAGCAGGCCGGCGGCCAGGATCATCAACGTGGCCCCCATCCCTCTGCCTGACCGTGCCCGGAACGGACGGGCGCCCGGCGAATCGCCGTCCCTCCCCTCGTCGGACGCGCCCGGCTCGGATCCGGTTTCCTTCTGCCACAGGCTACTGGGCTGGATGTTACTCATGACTGCATCTCCTCAAGAGTTGCTCATTCCACAGGTGCGAGTCGGAAATCATCAAACAGCACCAGGTTCCACACATTGGCCCGGCGCATCTGGTGGTCGACAAAGACGGTGATTCGGCTGGTCCTGGCCTCGGCGGTCACCTCCGCCAGGGTCCAGGCCTGATCGCTCTCGATGCGGTCGGACCACACGATATCGTCGCTGTCCGGATCGCGCCCGCCGGTGGGGTCGATGCCGATTCGCCCGTTGTTGTCCAGGGATCGTTTGCCGCCGCCCTCGGTGCGGGTATAGATCCGCCCGGTCAGGCGGTAGCGCCCCCCCGGTGCGGCTTCAACGATCTGGTACGCCCCGCCGTTCTTGGTGTTGGAGCCCGACTGGGCAAAGTAGAGCCCGTCGCCCTCGTAGCTGGGCACCTCGAAGATCATCTTTCGGCTGCCGGTGGTGCCATCGGTCGCCCCGAAGCTCGACCAGCCGCTGAGCAGTCCCGGGGCATCGGGGGTGAACTTGTTGAAACCGCCGTTGACCAGCTCCCTGGAGGCATTCGGAGGTTTCGTTTGCAGGTCGATGGCGGCCTGCTGGTGCCCGCGCAGCTTGATCGGCTCGCTCACCGCCGGGGTTTCCCCCAGGGCAAAGGCGCGCAACCGCAGTTCCCGTCCGGACGGCAGCTCC
>CAYVVX010000697.1:0-3142 GCA_964455315.1 uncultured Planctomycetales bacterium
TGCATGCAGTTGATGCAGCAGTAGGTCCAGAAATCGAGCAGCACCACCTGCCCGCGCAGGTCGTTGATGGACAGCGGCTTGTCGGTGTTCAGACAATCGTCCACATCCTTGAACTCCGGGGCTCGGACGCGACCGGTGTCCATGTCGTCACTTGCCGCGGCGGACATGTCGGATCCTCCCCGGAACAGACCCGCCAGCAGGGCGCCGACCAGCATGACGGCGACGGCGGCGGTTCTGCGCGGCGCTGATGTCCACGTGCTCATCAGGCGGTACCTCCCGACTGTGGCGGATTCCTCATCGCCGGCCTCCGGCATCAGCCGGGGGGGGGGGGGGGTGGCGGCGTTGGGAGAAACCCCTCCCGGCCGCAGTTTATTCACGAAAGAGCCGCGGCGCCTCCGGCTCGTCGGCCGTCCCTGACCCGGGAACCCCGGGCCGGTCAGGCCGCACGGGCCGGAAGCCCGCGGCGCGCTTGGATGACAGGTTCACGAGCTTCGCGGCTCGTCGGATCAGGCCAGCGAATCCGGCACCGAGAACTCCTTGCGGTAGTCCCGGGTCAGCATCGCGTCAGCCTCGGCGTCGTCCTTGAACCGCTCGGTCTTGGGGTTGAACGCCAGGGTGCGACCGAGGCGGTACGTCATCTCGTTGATGGGCAGCCCGTTGTCGTCCTTGAGGTTCTCGCGCATGCGGGCAAAGGCTTCGGCCGCCGCCAGGTCGGTGCCGAACATCTCCCGGCTCTGGCTGAACTCGACCTCGGTGCCCAGGCGGTAGGAGACATTGGCCAGGTGGCACAGGGCGCTGGACAGATGGGCCTCGAGCACCGGGGCGTTGAGGTCCGACTCCTTGCGGCTGCGCACGGCGGCGATGAAGTTGCCGAAGGGACCGCTGCCGGGGCCGATCTCGACGTCGATGGGCGGCAGCTTCTGGGCCTCGCTGCTGCCCCGCGGGATGAACTTGTTGTTCCCGACGATGGTGGCCTCTTCGCAGTGGATCACGTTGCCGGTGCCCTGCCCGTAATACTGGTCGGTCTTGAGCCCGCGGACCTCGAAGATGACCTGGGGCTTGTCGTTGCCATAATCAAACACCGCGATCTGGGTATTCGCGGTCTGGCCCTGGTCCTCGTAGCCGAAGCGCCCGCCGAGGCTGAAGACGCGCTTGGGCAGGGTCTCACCGGTCATCCAGCGGGCCACGTCCATCTGGTGGACGCCCTGGTTGCCGATGTCGCCGTTGCCGAAATCCCAGAACCAGTGCCAGTTATAGTGCACCAGGTTCTCGTGGTAGGCGTGTTCCTGTGCCGGGCCCAGCCAGAGGTTGAAGTCGAGCGTGGACGGCGGGCTCTTGGGCTCCTTGAAGCCGATCGAGCCGCGGTTCTTGTAGCACAATCCGCGCGAGACCAGCACCTTGCCGAAGGTGCCTTTCTTGATGTGAGCGGCAACCTTCCACCAGTTGGCGTCGCTGCGATTCTGCGTGCCGTGCTGGACGATGCGCTTGTACTTGCGGGCCGCTTCGACGGCGATGCGCCCTTCGTGAACGTTGTGGCTCATCGGCTTTTCGACGTAGACGTCCTTGCCGGCCTGACACGCCCAGATGGTCATCAGCGAGTGCCAGTGATTCGGCGTGGCGATCGAGACCGCGTCGACGGTCTTGTCGTCCAGCACCCGGCGGATGTCCTGGACGCACTGGGCCTTGTAGCCGCCCTTTTTCTCGAGATCGCCGTTCCTGCTGTCGAACAGGGTGCTGTCCGGGTCCACCAGGTAAGCCACTTCCACGTCGCCCTTCATGCTCCCGAACGCGTCGATGTGCGATCCGCCCCGACCTTTGATGCCGGCGACGGCCATGCGAACCCGCTCGTTCGCGCCCAGGGCGCCCTGCGCGGGCCGGGTCATCCGCGACATCGCCACGCCCGCGGCCGCGACCGCGGAGCCGCGAATCACCTGTCGTCTGCTCAGCTTTTCGGACATGCTGTGTACCTCCTATGGCCAGGTATCCCATGGCCAGGTAGTTGGATGGCCCACCGTCGCGGCATGCGCGGTGGCGTGACGACTCAGGCGGTGGGGCCGTCATCACGGATCTACCAATGTACGCGGCTGCCCCGGTGGCGTCAACGAAATTGGGGTGGAAGATGGGCCTGTGACACCTTCGCCGTGCAGCCTGCCCCGTCAGGGCCGCCCTGGCGATGAGAATCCTTCACAAGAATTGGAACCCATCCCCCGGTCATGCGGCGGCACAGGCAGCCATCGGGGCCAGGCAGCCCACACATCCCTACGCGCTCTTGCCTTCCAGCCGCGCCTGCGCCCGGGCCATGTCCTCGGCCGTCGGCGGCTTGCCGGACGCCATCATGTCGATGAAGCAGTCGAAGAGATACGTCGCGTCGTGCGGCCCGGGGCTCGCTTCCGGGTGGTACTGGACCGAGAAGACGGGCAGCTCCTTGTGGGAAAAGCCTTCCAGCGTGCCGTCGTTGAGATTCTCGTGGGTGGGGACGCCGCCCGCCTTGCGCAGCGAGTCGGTATCCACCGCGAAGCCGTGATTCTGGCTGGTGATCTCCACCCGCCGGGTGGCCAGGTTTATCACCGGCTGGTTGCCGCCGCGGTGGCCGAACTTGAGCTTGTAGGTCTTCGCTCCCAGCGCCAGGCTCAGGAGTTGATGCCCCAGGCAGATGCCGAAGATGGGCGCCCTGCCGATCAGCCCGCGGAGGGCGGCAATGGCGTACGCCAGTGGCTCCGGGTCGCCGGGCCCGTTGCTGACGAAGATCCCGTCGGGTCTGAGTTCGAGGATCGCCTGCGCCGGCGTGTTCGGCGGCACCACGGTGACCCTGCAACCCGTCTCCACGAGGTTGCGCAGGATGTTCCGCTTCATGCCGCAGTCGATGGCCACGATGTTGCGCTCCCGGGTCGCCTGCCGCGAAGCCATGGCGAAGGGGCTCTCGAACCCCAGGGACCACGCGAAGGCTTCCTTCGGCGCCACCCGCCGGACCATATCCTGACCCACCAGACCCGACCACGCCCGGGCCCGTTCGACCAGGGCGGCATCGTCGGTGATCTCGGTGGAGATGCACCCCTTCAGGGCGCCCTGGATGCGCAGCTTGCGGGTGATGGCCCGCGTGTCGACACCCTCGATGCCGACCACGCTGTGTTTCGCGAGGTAG
>CAYVVX010000698.1:0-3114 GCA_964455315.1 uncultured Planctomycetales bacterium
TAGCTGCCCGCCCAGGCCTCGAACTCCTTCATGGCCAGGGATTTCATCCGTTCGGCGTCGTTCATGCCCGGCCAGACTACCCTTGAGCCGCCGGGCGCACAACGCCGCGGCGGAGGACCCGCGCGACCGCGCCGGGCTGCCCCGGCCGGAGCCGAGTCGGCGCCTACCCTCCGCTCCGCGGAGCGCCTATCATGCCGGCCATGCGCAAGGTCTACCTCACCGACTACATGGCTCCGCCCGTCACTATCGAGGAGAAAGAGCTGGAAGGCATCGCCGAAGTCCGCTGCCTGCTGGCCGGCAGCGCCGACGAGCTGATCGGCAAGGTCTCCGACGCCGACGGGCTCATCGTCTTCCACAACGTCACCATCCCCGCCGGGGTCATCGCCACGCTCGACCGCTGCAGGGTCATCGTTCGCTGCGGGGTGGGCTTCGACAATGTCGACCGCCCCGCCGCCGGCGGACGCGGCATCTTCGTCTGCAACGTCCCCGACTACGGCGTCGACGAGGTGGCCGACCATGCCATCGGCATGATGCTGGCCTGCAACCGCGGGATCATGCTCGCCGAGCGGGCCCTGCGCGACCGGCTGGCACCCTGGGACTACACCCCCACCCGCCCGATCCTGCGACTCGCCGGGGCGACCATGGGCATCGTCGGTCTGGGGCGCATCGGCACCGCCACCGCCCTGCGGGCCAGGGCGCTCAGGATGCGCGTGCTGGCCTGTGACCCGTACATCGCTGACGGCATCGATAAAGCCCTGGGGGTGGAGATGGTCACGCTGGACACGCTCCTGGCGGCGAGCGACGTGGTCTCTATCCACACCCCGTTGTCGGACGAGACCCGGAACATGATCGACGCGGCCGCGCTGGCCAGGATGAAGCCGCACGCCCTGCTCATCAACACCGCCCGCGGGGCGATCGTGGACGTGACCGCGCTGGCCGAGGCGCTGCGCGCGGGGCGGATCGGCGGCGCGGGCATCGACGTTCTGCCCATCGAGCCGCCCGACGATACCATGCCCCTGATCCGGCTCTGGCAGGAACGTTCCGACCGGCCGGTCAACCTGGTGATCACGCCGCACAGTGCCTTCTATTCCGAAGCGGGGCTGGTCGAGATGCGGGCCAAGGCCGCCCGCGAAGTCGCCCGCGTCCTCCGCGGCGAGCCGCCGCGCAATTGCGTCAACCGTGAGTGGATTCCGCGCGGAAGCGAATGAGTGCCTGATGGTCGTAGCAAGAGGTGTGGCCCGGCCAGACTCGACGTGCCGCCAGGCGAAGTTGAGCATGGCCGTGGCGCCATGCCGTCACCGGGGGCCATGCACCACAGCCCTCCGCGATAGTCGGCATCCGGAATGTGCGGGGACTTTGGACGGGGGCTAATCCGCACCATTTCGGTACGGTTCTGTTGACATCCCCCCGATAGGCAGCTACGGTACAGGGACTTGCGCGGGCTCCGGGCTTTCTTTTTGCGGTCGAACCTGCCCGATGGGTCCCGAAACGCCGACACCCGGTCGGAAACCCTGTTCAGCTATGCGGAAGAAGGTGACATGCGCGTCCTCTTCGTTTACCCCAACCTCAACGCGGAAGAAGGCTTCAACCACGGCATCGCCGACCTGTCCGGCTGCCTGCGGGCCCGCGGGCACGTCACCGGGCTGATCAACATCAATGAAGCCTTGTATGACGTCCCCTCCGACGAGCAGATCGTCGAGCAGGTCAGGGCGTGGAACCCCGGCTTCGTCGCCTTCAGCGTCATGACCCAGCAGTACAAGTACGCGCTGCGGCTGGCGAAAAAGGTCAAGGCCGCCCTGCCCGGCATCCCCATCGGCGTCGGCGGCGTCCATGCCATCATGTGTACCGAGGAGGTCAAGAACGACAAGTTCTGGGAGTTCATCGGTGTTGGCGAGTGCGACGAGGCCTTCCCCGAGCTGATCGACAAGCTGGCCGCCGGCAGCAACGACTACTGGGACGTGAAAAACTTCTGCATCCGCCGCGAGGACGGCAGCTACAAGACCAACCCGCTGGGCCCCTACCCCGAACTCGACGCCCTGGCTCCCAAGGACTACGACATCTTCGACCTGCCCCACATGCTCGGGCGGAAGAACGGCTGGCAGTCGGTGCTGACCTCGCGCGGCTGCCCCTATCGCTGTACCTACTGCTTCAACCACGAAGTGACCGACCGCTACCTCGAAGACGGCGGCCACTCACGCAAGAGCTTCCTGCGCCACTACTCGATGGATCGCATGATCCGCGAGCTTAAGGAGCTCAAGGACCGCCATCCCTACATCGAGACGTTCATCTTCGACGATGACCTTTTCACGCTCAACAAGGAATACTGCTCGACCTTCGCCAAGGCCTACGCCGACAGCGGGCTGAACGTGCCGTTTGTGCTCAATGCCCACGTGCAGAGCTTCAGCGAGCCGATTGCCAAGGCCCTGTCCGAGTCGCCGTGCATGATCCTCAAGTTCGGCGTCGAGTCGGGCAGCTTCGCCCTGCGAAAGAAAGTGCTCGAGCGGCACATGAGCAACCAGGCCATCATCGACGCCTTCGACCTGTGCCACGAATACGGGCTGCACACCTCGGCGTTCCTGATGTTCGGGCTGCCCTACGAGACGCGGGCCATGATGGAGGAAACCATCGACCTGATGGCCCGCATCAAGCCCGGGCGCATGCGCTGGGCCATCTTCTTCCCCTTCCCCGGCACCAAGAGTTATCAGATCTGCAAGCTCGGCGACCAGATCGACTACCGCAAGATGGACGCGATGGACAACTACTTCTGCGGCTCGTGTCTCAAGTTCGACGACGCCACCGACCTGTACATCCGCAAGCTGCAGCGCATCTTCCACTGGCACGTCAACGCCCGTGCCGGCCTGCCGCTGTCCAATGAATACGCCAGGCTCGCCGAAGAGGCGGAGGCCATGGACCTGCCCGCGTGGCAGGAAGCCAGCGAGTCGATGCTGACCCGCGACCGCGAGATCTCCAACCGATTCCTGGCCAGCGTTGCCCCCGGGGACGCCGACGCCATGGCCGCCAACAAGCATTACTCCATCCGCTACACCGAGGTGATGGCCGTCGACAGCGACTTCGTCCTCGCCGAGAAGGGCGAGTACAAGAACCTCGGCGCCC
>CAYVVX010000699.1:0-3102 GCA_964455315.1 uncultured Planctomycetales bacterium
ATGGATGACGCCAGGGCCATCGAGCGCGCCGCCACGGCGGGCAGAATCCACGTGCTGGTCAACTACGAGACGACCTGGTACCCCAACACGGCGGCCATGCTCGAACTCGCCCGCGACGGCGGCCAGCTTGGCGAGCTGCGCAGAATCATCGCCCTCACCGGCCACAAGGGACCCAGGGAACTGGGCATGCCCCAGGAGTTCTTGGATTTCCTCCTTGACCCGGAACGCAACGGCGCCGGAGCGCTGTTCGACTTCGGCTGCTACGGGGCGAACCTGGCCACCTGCCTGATGAACGGGGCGAGACCGGTGAGCGTCACCGCGGTGACGCAGCGATTGAAGACCGATCCCGCCTACGCCAGGGTCGACGACGAGGCCACCATCGTGCTTGCCTACAAGAACGCACAAGCTGTACTGCAGCCCTCGTGGAACTGGCCGCACAACCGCAAGGACATGGAGGTCTACGGCGAGCGCGGAAGCCTGCTGACCGTGGAGCAGGGCATTTACCGGCTGCGGGTCAATGACCAGCCCGAGCGGCGGATTGATGCCCCGGCCCCGGCAGCCCCTCGAAACGATCCGATCTCGTACCTGAAAGCGGTGGTGCGCGGTGAGATCGAGCCAAGCGGCCCCTCGTCGCTGCCTGTCAACCTGGTGGTGACGGAGATTCTCGACGCGGCTCGCCGCTCCGCGCGGGAAGGCCGGACGATCGCGTTGGACGCATCATCGAAGAACTGATCTACTGTTGCGACAGCCCTAGCAACCGCTCTGCATTGCCCGCCGCGATGGCGGCACGCTGCGTCGCGGTAATATCGGCACCATCGAGCTTGGCGACGTTGCACGACGCGTAGTGCAGCACCGCCCCCGTGCCGAACAACAGCCGCTCCGCGCCGACCTCATCCGCGGCCTTGCGGATCGCGTTGTACCCCTGCAGGCAGGAGCACTCGTACCACGTGTTCGGGCAGGTGCGCATGACCCGCATAATCGCCTGGAACTCCGAGAGGTAGTTCGGTCCGCTGAGCACGAACTTCGTTCCCGGATGGCCGGCCGCCAGCTTTCCGATGGCTTCGATGTCCAGCGGCTTGAAACGCCAGTTCATCATCGGCCGCGTCGGGATCATCACCGGAATCGACGCCTCACCGGCCGCGGCGCACACCTCGCCGATGAAGTCGCCGTCGAACCGGTAGTGATGAAACGCCGGATAGAGCCGCAGGAGCCGGGCGCCCTGCTCGACCGCCTCGCGCACGCTGGCCGCCCCGCCGCCCAGGTGCGGGCTGATCGTCGCCGCCGCCACCAGCCGGTCGGGATGCGCCTTCGCCGCCGCGAAGCTCTCCGCGTTGCCGTCGCGCCAGTCGAGCACCAGTCCGCGCAGGCTCATGCACACGGCCCGCTCGATGCCGTTGCGGTCCATGTGGCGCAGCAGATCCTCCGGAGTCGTCTCGATCATCTCCCAGTACTGCCAGTGCCCGAAGCTCGCCAGCATGTCCAACCGTTTCATGACAGCTCCAGCAATCGAACCAGGTTGCCGCCCAGGATCAGCCGCTTGGCTTCATCGCTGATCTGCGCTCCGGTGACCTTGCCCATCTGCGTGTACGGGTCGAGCAGCGGCATGTCCGTCCCGAAAAGGATCTTCTCCGCACCGAGCACTTCCACCGCGTGCTCGATCATGCCGTTGTCGATCTGCGAGCTGGCCGTATCCAGCAGCAGGTTGGGGTGCTTCGCCGCGACCGCCACCGCCCGATGCCAGTCGCCGAAAGCGTAGGGGTGCCCGCCCATGTGGGCCATCAGCAGCCTTGCCTGCGGCACGCGGGTCATCAGCCAGTCGCATTCCTCCGGCGTGGTGTGGGCCAGCATGACCATGCCGCGCTCCGCGGCCGCCTCGAGCAACGGGATGGTGCCCGGTTCGCTGATGCAGGCTTCCGGATGCGAATAGATCTTCATGCCGCGGTAGCCGTAGCGCTCGTAGCAGCGATGGACCTCCTCGACCGCCTTCTGTCCCAGCCGCGGCGTGGGAATGGAGACGTAGCCGATCATGCGGTCGGGATGTCTGGCGATCTGCCTGGCCAGCGCGTCGTTGCCCGCGCGCATGTTGTAGAACAGGGCGTTCAGCTCGGTGACGAAGATGCGATCGAAGCCGATGGCGTCGGCCTGGCGAATGAGATCGTCCTCATCGGCGGACATGTGGAAGAACGCGCTGGTGCCGATGTGCACGTGGCCGTCGATGATCATGGAACGTCCTCCGCCGAATCGACTGAAATCATGAGCGGGAACAGGACGTCGGTGGCCAGCTCCTCCAGCTCGCGATGCCAGTTCTCGATGGACGGCGAAACCGGATGCTGCCGCCCGCGCCGCCAGTCGCCGATGATCCAGTACTTCAGCGAATGCTGTTCGTCGAGGTGGCAGCGGAAGCGGCGATCCTCCTCGCCGACAACCACATCCACCATATCGCTGGGGCGGATGATGATGCCCATGCCGATGTCGCCGATAGCGTCCTGCTGCCAGCCCCAGGAGCCGAAACAGCCCTGCTTCTGGTAATCAAACGTCGCCTCGCGATCAAGTTTCATCAGACCAGGAGCCAGCATCGCATCGTCCCCAACGCCCTTCAGCGTGACACGAACCTCTGACTCGCGACGATTCGCGAAAGCGAAACACACGATCCTTGCGGAGATGTCCTGGTTGCCCGGAATGATGTTCTCAGCGGTCGTCTCGATCGCCGTCCGCACCGGGCCCGTCGCCAGCACGCGCTTGTTGAAGACGATGTGACCCTTGCCGGCCGGGTTCCAGATTGGGTAGGCCTTGTCGCCGAGATACAGCGTGAGCCCGCCGATGCCGCAGGTGTTGCCGACGTGCAGGGCATCGATGCCCCAGCCGCGCTGGGCGTGGTAGTTGCTCTTGCCGATATGGGGCATGATCAGCGTTTCGACACTCTTGCCGAAGAAGTCGAACTGTCCCCAGTAGGCCCGATAGGCGGTAACGTTCGACTCCCAGCCGATGTTGGGCGGGATCCAGTCCTGCGCGGTCGCGGTGCGCAGGGGGAAATTCAGTTCTCGATCGCCGGTGGGCGAGTAGTACAGGTAGCCGAGTACGGGACCCCCCTCGACCAGCGGC
>CAYVVX010000700.1:0-2423 GCA_964455315.1 uncultured Planctomycetales bacterium
CAGCGAGAAGGGTAACGGCCTGGTGCGTGCGGCCGGGGAGTGGCGCGACGCCTCGCTGGAGCAACTGCTCGAGGCCGCGCGCGTGACCGGCAGGGCCACCGGGCGGCTGCGCGTGCGGCTCAACTCGCTGCGCGTCGAGGACGACGCACTGACCGGCGGGGACATCGACATTCACATCGAGCCGCCGCCCGGCAGGCCGGGCATCGTCTCGCGGGAGCTGCTCCTGTCGCTGCTGCGGCGCTACACCAGCGCCGCGCTCCCGGAAGCGCTGCTGCCGGCGGAGATCGAGTACGCCCATGCCGGCGCCAAGCTGATGATCGACGATCGGCAGGTTCGCGTGCTGGCCGTGGAGGGCCCCGCGGGCAAGTCCCTGGTGACGCTGCGCGTGCTGGGTCGCGACATGCCGCTGGCCGGTGACCTGGATCTCACCTTCCCACTGGATCCGCTGCTCGATGAGGCCCGCGAACGGGTCCAGAAGTGGAAGAGCCGGCTGGACGAGCATCTCCGCCGCCCGAGCGGCTCCACCGCACCGTGGCCGGCGTCGGCGCCGGCGGCTACACCGTCCCGAAGATCGAATTGACCGCGCCGCTGACGATCAGGTTGACCAGGCTGGCCAGCAGGGACTCGAAGCTGCTGGTGACCAACTGCTGAACCTGAACGTTGTCCACGCAGCCTCCCGAGAAGGCGACTCCGGCCGACACGGCGAACGCCACGATGCGAATTCTGCGTAACCACATGGGGGTGGGCCTCCTGGAGCGGGCTCGATCCCGACCGCGCGGCGGGATGCGTGGACCCGGCAATGCGCCACAGTGTTTGGTCGAACAGGGGTCGTGTCAAGGCGGAGCGGTCCGGGCGGTGATGGAACCGGTTCATGGCCCCAGGTTCTGCGGCGGGCCGCCCCGATCGTGATCGTCCTTGGATCCGCGGATGAAGGCCCGGCTGATCAGCCATCCGACCAGCAGAAGCAGCCCCAGCCCACCCACGCTCAGCAGCAGCTCGCCACCCCATTCCAGGATGGTGAAGACCGTCTTCTCGAATGCGGAGCGGTCATCCATCGTGCCGGTCACTCGGGTTCACTTCGTCGCGGCGGGCGATGACCAGGTCCTCGACCACCTGCCCGCCCACCAGGTGCCTGCTGACGATCCGTTCGATGTTCTCCGGGGTGCAGGCCCCGTACCAGATGCCGTCCGGCTCGACCACCATGAGCGGCCCGCCGCTGCAGAGCTCCAGGCAGTCGCTCCGGGAGCGGATCACCTGCTCCTCCAGCCCGTGCTGCTTGAGGCACTGCTTGAGGCTGCGCCAGGCGTCCTTCATGTCCCGCTTGCTGGCGCAGCCCGCCTCGTCGGTGTCGCAGCACACCATCAGGTGCCGCCGGGCCTGGGTCAGGCCCATCTTGCCGGCGGCCTTGCGGGCTTTGCGTAACTCGCCTTCGTGGGTGGAATCGCTCATGACTCCATCCTAGATCGCCGGGCACCGTGCGTCCACGCCGACCCGCCCGTTCCGCCTCGCTTGCACACCCGCCCGGGGTCCTTAGAATCAACCTGTTCCCCCACCGGACCGGGATGCACCGGGCACCGGGGCGACCTGACCTACACGAATCGGAGCGATGCCTTCCATGGCCAAGCAGCAGGTGGGACTCATCGGACTGGCGGTGATGGGCGAGAATCTGGCCCTCAACATCGAGAGCCGCGGCTACTCCATGGCCGTTTTCAACCGCACCTGGGACAAGACGGAAACCCTGATCAACGGCCGGGCCAGGGGCAGGCAGTTCGTCGGGGCCAAGACCCTGCCGGAGTTCGTGCAGCTCCTGGAGAAACCCCGTCGGATCATCCTGATGGTCAAGGCCGGCCAGCCGGTGGACGACGTCATCGAGCAGCTCGTGCCGCTGCTGGACAAGGGTGACCTGATCATCGACGGTGGCAACAGCCACTTCCCGGACACCATCCGGCGCAACAAATCGCTCAACGAGCGCGGGCTGCTGTTCATCGGCACCGGTGTCTCCGGCGGCGAGGAGGGCGCCTTGAAGGGCCCCAGCATCATGCCCGGCGGGCAGCGCGAGGCGTACCAGCTCATCGAACCGGTGCTCATCGCCATCTCCGCCAAGGTCGACGGGCAGCCCTGCTGCACCTACATCGGTCCTGACGGCGCCGGACACTACGTCAAGATGGTTCACAACGGCATCGAGTACGGCGACATGCAGCTCATCGCCGAGGCGTACGACCTGCTCGACGCGGCCGGATTCAGCGCCGCCGAACTGCACCAGGTGTTCGCGAAGTGGAACGACGGCGACCTGAGCAGCTTCCTTATCGAGATCACCCGCGACATCTTCAAGCGCATCGACGAGGAGACCGGCAGGCCGCTGGTCGAGATGGTCCTGGACAAGGCCGGGCAGAAGGGCACCGGCAAGTGGACGATCATCTCCG
>CAYVVX010000700.1:2433-3094 GCA_964455315.1 uncultured Planctomycetales bacterium
CCGCCCTGGACATGGGCATCCCCACGCAGACCATGGCCGAGGCCGTCTTCGCCCGCTGCATCTCCGCGGTCAAGGACGAGCGGGTGGCCGCGTCGAAGGTGCTCAAGGGCCCGTCCGGCAGGTACACCGGCGACAAGGCCGCCTTCGTGCAGGCGGTGCGTGACGCGCTGTACGCGTCGAAGATCTGCTCGTACGCCCAGGGCTTCCAGCTCATGCGCTCGGCGTCGGCCGAGAACCACTGGTCGCTGAACTACGGCGAGATCGCCATGATCTGGCGCGGCGGCTGCATCATCCGGGCCCACTTCCTGAACCGCATCAAGGAGGCCTACGACCGCAAGCCGGACCTGGCCAACCTGCTGCTGGATCCGTTCTTCCAGGAGATCATCGAGCGCAACCAGCCCAACTGGCGCAAGGTGGTGGCCACCGCGGCTGAGCTGGGCGTGCCCGTGCCGGCGTTCGGTTCGGCGCTGAGTTATTACGACAGTTACCGCCGCGAGCGGCTGCCGGCGAACCTGATCCAGGCCCAGCGCGACTACTTCGGCGCCCATACGTATGAGCGCGTGGACAAGCCGGGCACCTTCCACAGCAGTTGGGTGTGATCATGAATGAACAGGAGGAAACAGAGAAACTATGAATGCCGGGGCTCCCGGTTTGGGCTATC
>CAYVVX010000701.1:0-3089 GCA_964455315.1 uncultured Planctomycetales bacterium
CTGGCCATGGACAGCGACTTCGCCGGCGGCCCGCTCCTGCGACTGCAGCGTCGCTTCGAACGCCTGCTCGGCAGCGACGCTCCGCGCTTCGCCGGGGGCGATCACCTTCCCGGAATCATCCCGGGCGGCGATCATCGGCTGCCGGACGTGCTCCACGCTCACAACCTGCACGGGCCGTTCCTGGACGCCGGCGGCTATTTTGACCTGCGCTGGCTGCCGCGGCTGAGCCGGCGGATGCCGGTGGTGCTCACGCTGCACGACGCCTGGCTGACCTCCGGCCACTGTGCCCACAGCTTCGACTGCGACCGCTGGCGCAGCGGCTGCGGCGCGTGCCCGGACCTGACCATCTATCCGGCCATCCGCCGTGACGCGACCGCCGCGAACTGGCGCCGCAAGCGGGGAATCCTGGCCCGATCGCGACTGTTCGTGACTGCTCCGTCGCAATGGCTGATGGGCAGGATCATGGCGTCGATCGTCGCGCCGTCCGTGGTGGAAGCCAGGGTCATTCCCAACGGCGTGGACACGTCCATCTTCGCCCCCGCGGGTCGCGGCGCCGCCCGTGCGGAACTGGGGCTCCCCGGCAACGCCCGCATCGTGCTCTTCGCCGCCAACACCATTCGCAGGAACCTATGGAAGGACTATGCCACCCTGCGCGAGGCGGTGATCCGCCTGGGCGAAAGCACGAAACCGAGCGGTGCGGATGAGCCGCCGCTGCTGTTCCTGGCCCTGGGTGAGCGGGCCCCCGGCGAGGTCGTCGGCGGTGCCTCCATCCGCTTCGTGCCCCACGAGCCCGATCCCCGTCGCGTCGCCCGCTATTACCAGGCCGCCGACCTGTACATCCATGCAGCCAAAGTGGACACCTTCCCCACGACGGTACTGGAGGCGCTGGCCTGTGGAACGCCGGTGGTGGCCACCGCGGTGGGGGGGATTCCTGAGCAGATCAACAGTTTCCGGGGGCCGTCCGATCTGCAGGAGTCCGCCGCGTCGAGGGTGGCTTCCGCGCCTGGCAGCACTGGCGTGCCCACCGGCGTTCTCGTGCCGCCGGGCGACGCCGCGGCCATGGCTGCGGCGATTCAGAGGCTGTTCGCCGACCAGGCCCTGCACGCGCTGCTCTCGCGGAACGCGGCCAGGGACGCCGGCCAGCGGTTTTCCCTGGGCCGCCAGGTCCGCGAATACCTGTCCTGGTATCTCCGGATTGCCGATCTTTTCAAAGCGGGCCGCACCGCCGAGCCGGAGCCCGGCGTCGGCCGGCACGCGGCGGTCTATGCGGAGAGCGAGGCACATGGCGGGCGACTGCCGGTCATCCCTTGAGAGCAGCCAGGCGGCGCCGGCCGCGCTGCGCCCGACCCTGCCGGACGGCGCTCGCTGGCCGCGGATCAGCCTGATCACGCCCTCCTTCAACCAGGCATCGTTCCTGGAAGACGCCCTGCGCTCCGCGCTCGACCAGGCATATCCCGAACTCGAATACATCGTCATCGACGGCGGCAGCAGTGACGGCAGCGTCGACCTGCTGGATCGCTACGCCGACCGGCTGGCCTACGTGTGCAGCGAGCCGGATCGCGGCCAGAGCCACGCGATCAACAAGGGCTTCGCCCGGGCGACGGGGGAGGTTTTCGGCTGGTTGTGCGGTGATGACCTGCTGGTGCCGGGCACCCTGTGGCGCGTCGGTCATCACTTCGCGACCCATCCCGACTGCCGCTGGCTTTCGGGAGCCGGCGAATTCGTCAATCTCGGCAATGGCGATCGGCGAATCCGTCCCGCGGGACTCGCCGACCGTGATGCCCTGCTGCGCTACTGGCGCTACGGCGAACCGGACCACTACCTGGCCCAGCCCTCGACGTTCTGGCACCGCGACTTATGGGAGGGATCTGGAGGGTTGATCGAGGCCCACCACCTGGCCATGGATTACGATCTATGGCTCCGCTTCCAGGAGCGCGCCAATCTGCACGTGATCGATGACGTATTGTCCATCAGCCGGCTGCACGCGGCATGCAAGACGGTCGCCAGCCGCCGCGAGCAGGTTCGCGAGATGATGCGCTGCGCGTACCAGGCCGCGAAACGCCGAGGCGTCTCCGCACGCCGGCTCAACGTCGGGCTGATGGGCTGGACGCTGGAGCGGCACCTGCGCCGCGGGAAACTGCAGGTCGCTGGTCGCTGCTGGCGGGGGGCCTGGTATGAGCTGCGCGAACTTGTCCGGCACGTTTCCGCGGTCGGTCGCGAGGATGGCCGGCTGGACGTGTTCAACTTCGGCTGAGGCGGAAGAGAGCAGGCGATGCGCGACAACTGCCCCCGATCAACGGGCCAACCGAAGCTGACGCTGATCGTTTGCACCTACAATAACGCCGCGTCGCTGGGCCGCACGCTGGAGGCCTTCGTTGTCCAGGACGTGCCGCGCGATGACTGGACGGTGATCGTGGTGGACAACAACAGCAGCGACGCCACCGCGACCGTGATCGATAACGCCATCTCCGCAGGCTCCATTCCCGGGTTGTACCGGCTGTTCGAGCCGTGCCAGGGTTTGAGCCAGGCCCGGCGGGCCGGTGTGGCCGCGTGCCGGACGGAATGGCTGGCGTTCATCGACGACGACTGCACCCCGGAGCCGGACTTTGTCAGCAACGCCCTCGCGTTCGCGGCATCCCACCATCGGGCGGGCGCCGGCGGCGGACGGATACGCCTCAGGTGGGAGCGCAACCCGGGCACCTTTTTCGACAGGTACGCCGCCAGCTACGCCGGCCAGGACTACGGCGACAGCCCGCGAGCGCTGGACGTGCTGAGCGGCGGCGAGCACCTGGTCGGAGCAGCGCTGCTCCTGCGGCGTGATGCCCTGCTCGACAGCGGCTGGATGGGCGATGCGACCCTGTGCGATCGCCGCGGAGCCGAGCTCACCTCCGGCGGCGACACTGAGATCGTCTATCGCATCGCCCGGGCCGGGTGGGAGCTCCACTATCGCCCCGAGCTCCGCGCCGTTCACCACATCCCCGCGACCCGCATGACCGTTCCCTATCTCTGCCGACTGCAACGCGGTTTCGGCAGGGTCAGCCATATCGCCCGCTGCATCCAGGCCGGTGCGCGCCCCGGGGTCGCGCATC
>CAYVVX010000702.1:0-2031 GCA_964455315.1 uncultured Planctomycetales bacterium
TCATCCTCCCTGCCCTGCTCTCGGCGGGGCATCGCGGCGGCAAGGGTCGCGGGCCGCGGGGCGGGGCAAGGAAGCCCGGGTGGTTTGCCCGCTGGCGGGCCCGGCGCGCCGAGCGGAAGGCGGCACGGGCGGCGGAGCCGGTCGTGGCGTAAAGGCCGGATCTCTCCCTCGCGGCTGAAGCCGCGGCTCGGCCAGGAGCATCGCTGAAGCGATGTAGCGGGTGACGTGCCCGGGGGGGCAAGCGAGTCAGGTGATGAAGGTGAGGGGTCGGGGCTTGTGGGATGGGTGTGCACGCCGCGCCGCCAATCCCTCCCTGACATTCGGGACTCCATGTAGGGGCGCGCCTCTGGCGCGCCCCTACGGCACCACCAATTCTCGATTGAGCCTGCGCGGAGCGCAGGCGTTCCCGTTGCGCCCCCTCGCGTCCGCTCGCGTCCCTCAAGGTTGATGCGTCTTCCCCCTGCTCCGCCACCTCATGATCGCAGGGCACCGGTGGGGTGACCCATCTTCGGTGCCCTTCATCGTTGACTTCCAACCGACTCGGTAGCGCCAGCCCCACAAGGTCAGGTGCCCCACGCCACACCGCCCCACCTCGTGGACCCACGGGATGGGACGGAGCAAGGGGACCGATGAGCGGAAACTGGGGATTGGGAAGTGGGAGAGGACTCCAGGCGACCGGGCCGGATGGTTCAAGATCGAGAACGCGCCAGCGGCGTCGGAGCATCTCGCGGAGGGTCCCGAGAGGGGGAGACTCCAATCCTTGGAACATTTCAGGGGTGGACTGAGAGCTAAGTCGTTACGGGCCAACAAATGGACAAAAGTGCCAAGAATTGTAGTGGTTGCGCGGGGTTGGCGCTATCCCCAGATTGTCGGCATGGGAGACCATGGGAGTATCCTGGCGCTCGGCTCGCGCGTACTCGCGGCACTTGGTCATCCGTGCGACGTGTGCTCCACGGCCGTGCGCACAGTGCTGGCAACTCCCCACGATCGCCACGCGTTTGACCATGCCGCGAAAACTGTTGGACTCCCCGACCGCCAAGCACTGGCGCGACGGCTGCAGAAGCACGGGTTCCCACCTCCGGGTGAGATTCAGGACTGGTTGCGCACGATCGCAATGCTCTCCACCTGGGAGGCGGAGGGCCAGGCGCTCTCTGCGCAGGCGTACGCAGCCGGAATCGAGCCGACCACGTTGCATCGGGCGGTCGTGCGGGCCACGGGGTCCGCTTGGCAGCAGGTCCGGGATGGGGGGCCTGCGGTACTTCTGGTGCGCCTTGCAGAACGGATGGGGCCGGGAGTGCGGTGCGGCACCGGCAGAGGGCTTGAATAGGCCGAGAAAGACATCCGGGAAAGCTATGGGCCGATGGACCGCCTGGATTCATCTTGGGATCACTCAGGACCGGTGCCGTCGGCCGCGACTGGCCGCGCCCGGCCACAATGCCTCCCACCCCCCTTTGGAGATTTCGTATGCGAACCCTGTGCGGCATTCTATTCGCGGGCGTTCTGGCGGCCACTGCCCCGGCTTCCGTGGAAGCTCAACAGCCATGCAATCAGGAGTGTGTCCTGATCCTCAATCCCGCTGGTCAGCCGGTTGGAATGGGTTGCATGTACCTCCCCCAAGGTCAGATCGGTGGATTCAACTGCCATGCGGACGTCGATGGCTGTGACATTGAGCGCACTGGTTGCGGTGAGACGGAAGAAGATGCTCTGCTGGCAGCGGAAGACCACTCTTTACTTTTTGGGCAGGGACTGATCCAAACACAAACCGGCTTCCACCATTACGCGCTGGTCCCGTGCGCGCTGTCCGGGCAACCACTATTTGTCGTAAGAGCGGATGCACTCGCGGGCATCGACCTGCACAACATGAATGTAGACCACTGATAGCAAAGGGCGGGAGGCCGCAGCCCGCCGGCTGCGACCTCCTGCTACCCCTCCACCACCCTTCCACCAGGCACCGCAAGCGCCTCCCGCACCCCTTGACCAGCCTCATTGCGTCAGTCACCGTGCTCATTGGTTCCAGCACCGGTCGTGTAG
>CAYVVX010000702.1:2041-3084 GCA_964455315.1 uncultured Planctomycetales bacterium
GTCACCCTTCCAAACGTCGCACCGCTTTCTCAACCGGGTGGTCGCCTGGATACCCTTTGGCGAATGGGAGGTACCCTAGACGCGGGTTCGCTCTCGATCGGGGGTATCGTCGCCATCGCAGCGGACTCAAACGGGCAGATTCTCATCGTTGACCATATCGACCACAAGGTTCATGTCCTTGACCACACCGGGCGGAAGATCGGGACAATGGGGCGCTTGGGTGAGGGCCCCGGCGAGTTCACACTACCCTACCGAGTTGCCGTCGCTCCGGACGGCGTGGTCTATGTGTATGATCTATACCAAGGGAGGGTCTCGGAGTTCGGCAAGGACCTTAGGTTCATCCGGAGCATCACGCTTCAACCGATGATCACCGTACGTCAGATGATTGCCACCGATTCGACCCTTGTCCTCGCCGGGACCGATCGTTCCGGCTCGACCCAAGGCGTGATCCATGAGTTCGTCCGGAGGGACGGAAGCCATAGCCGCTCCTTCGGCAAGCTCCTCCCGGCCCGCACGGCTCGCGTGGCGTTCGATGTTGGGGCTGGTCCCATCGCGGTCGACCGCCTAGGACGGGTGTGGTATGTGACTCCAGGACCATACACGATTGAAGCATACGCACCTAGCGGAGCCCTTCTGCTCCAAGCAACACGCACCAACGACTTCGTCCCGAGAGCCGAGGATGCCTTTATCATCACTGCGACCGAGGGAAGGATACGAACAACCGTAAGACGGCAACTTGTGATCGCCGCGATATGGTTTGGTAGTGAGGGTCACATCTACGTCGGCATGATCGATGTCAACGGTGAACAGGTCCTTGACGAATTTCGGTTGGCGGGCTCGGCTACCCAGCCAGAAATTGTGTTGATCCGATCGAGGCGGTCCCCTGGCCCGTTCCTGATGCCGTGGGCCCAGGTTCGCAAGGGGTATTACGCACTAGAAGGTACTGATGAGAATCACGTGAGCTCAGTGACACTAGTGCGGCAACGGGTGACCTTACCCCCGCGTTGAGTACGAGGTAATCTGGGTCTGTACCGTCTGGAGGA
>CAYVVX010000703.1:0-3076 GCA_964455315.1 uncultured Planctomycetales bacterium
CGACGTGGACGCAGTAGTTTCAATCCACGCCCCCGCGAAGGGGGCGACTCGCCGACCAGGAAACCAGTCAGGCGGCGGAAGTGTTTCAATCCACGCCCCCGCGAAGGGGGCGACAGTTCAGGAGCTAACCGCCTTAGGGACGGTCAGTTGGGGAAGGGGTTTCGCGAACCCGGTCGCGTCAGCGCTCGCGTCGGGCACAATCATTCTGCCACTGCCGCTATGTACTTGTCAATGAACCGCTTGCAGGCTCCGCGAACCGCCGGACCCTTGGTGCACCGCTGGACGTTCGCGGGCGGCTGAGCATTGGTGTCCCTCGGTAACCTGGACCGTGGATGGTCAACCGGGATCACGCTTCACGCAATCAACGGCCCCTGCGGGTCGTACGTAGGCTTGGCCCCGAGATGCTCCACGCGCCGCTGCCAGTTCTTCCCAAGGAAGTAGAACCGGAGGCTGTCCTTTCCTGGGTCCATCAGGTCCGCCAGTCGACCACGCAGTACCACCCACCGAGCAGGATCCACCAGGCACTCGAACACCGAGTTCTGTACGCGCTGGCCGAAATCCTCGCATACCTTGGCCACTTGACGCAGGCGCCGCTGGCCGGCGGCGGTTTCAGTGTTCACGTCGTAGGTCACCAGAACCAGCATCGGCCCCTCCTCACTTCCAGAAGAATGGCGGGTAGGCGTCGAGGTCGCCTCGCAGCCAACGGGCCATCAGCCGGGCCTGGACGTGGAAGACGAGCCCCAGCGTCATCTTCTCATTCAAGAACGGGTGCACAATCTCCTCCGCCTTGCGTTTCTGATATGCGATCAGCACCACCTTGCGCGTGTCATCTGACATCTGCACCGCGCCGGATTCGCGGGCGATGAATCCGCGCCCGGTGACCTGCTGCCGATTGATCAGCGACAACGCCAGCCGGTCGGCCACAACGGCCCGAAACTCCTCCATCAGGTCGAGGGCCAGCGATGGGCGGCCCGCACGATCGGAGTGAAGGAAGCCCATCTGCGGATCAAGCCCGACCGCTTCGCAGGCGGCGGCGATGTCACTGGCGAGAAGGGCGTACAGGAATGACAAGAGCGCGTTGGTGTTGTCCAGCGGAGGACGGCGGTTGCGGTTGCGCAGGAAGAAGTGTTCCTTCTGACACAAGATGAGATGGTCGAGCACGCCGAAGTAGCATGCTGCGGCCTCGCCCTCGACACCGCGAACCCGATCCAGCCCCAGCGGCTGCCGCAGTTCATCGAGAAGACCTGCGAGCCGGCCGACCGCCCGCTGAACATCCGCGGCCGTGACCATCTGGTCGCCATGATCGCGCAAGGCACGCTGCAGTACGGTCCGGCTGTTCGCGACTTTCGCGGCCACCACGGATCGAGCGAGGGACGAAGTGTGCTCAGGGTTCGTGGTGGCGGCATGTTGAGCGCGGCGGAGAAGCACGTTGCCTGACTGCGGCCCCTGCACGCGGGCCATGAAGCGGCCGGTCTCGGTCATGAACGAAACCGTTACCCCTTCCTGCCCGCACATTCCCAGCAGAAATGGGCTGCACGAGACGTTGCCGAAGCAGACCACACTACCGACGGTGTGAATCGGCAGCCGAAGCCTGGTCTCTTTACCGACCCGCACCAGGATGTTGAGTCCCTGCTTGGCCAAGTAGGACTTTTGCGTGGTCACATAGAGGGTGTTGTCATGGACGCGCACGGCACAGCTCCAGTTCGGTCCGGGGCTACTGCTCCTGCAAGGCTCCGGACATCATCCGCTGCAGATAACGATTCGCCGACACGGGCCGGTCGGGCAGACATTGCAGGCGAAGGGAGCAGCTTTCGCACTTTCGTTTTTCATAGACGGGAGGTGGCGTCGCACCGGCGGCCATCAGTTCGTGTAAGCGTGCGGCGCACGATTCCACGCGCCTACGAGGAACGTCGCCAAATGTGACTTCCTGGCAACGGCGTGTCTGTCCATAAAAAAGGGCGCCTGCTGGAATCGACACCCCCAACATCTCCTCCAGGCAGAGTGCCTGGGCGCAGAGCTGAACGGCATCGGCATCGTGGGCCTTCGGCCGGCCGCGTTTGTACTCCACCGGAAAGGGCTGCCATTGTCCTTTGCGGCGTGGCAACTGCAGACCGGACGGGGCTGGACCCACCGGTAAGGTGGCAGATGGACAACTGCCCGCTTGGCCGGGCAGAGGATGAAACTCCACCACATCCGCGGCACCGATGAGCCCGAGCCGATACGACACCAGCCGCAAACCTCGGGCTACCACCCGCCCCTCCTCCAGGCGGCTCAGCGGCGCATGCGTCCGCTCATGCATCCGCCGCCCTTCGGCCGTGTGCCGGTTCTCCCCCCACGCGGACTCCAAGTGAATCAGCATCGCCTGTCGCTCGCAGTAGACGAGATGCTGCAATGCGGAAATGGGGATAAGATCGGGGTCGGAGAACATAGCGATCGCCTATTGCCAGTCGATCCAGCGCTCGGCCGTCACGCCCGCAGGCAGGTCCTTCTCGCCCTCGATACGCAGCTCGTAATCAGTGAAAGCGCGCGGCGGACGCCCTCCGACTTCGGCATTCGTGTCTCCCGGCAACGGCTGGACGCCAGGCCTCGGCGCGCACCGTACGCGGGCAAAAAGCTGATCGGCACGGGCATTTCCAAGCGGGCTTTCATGCTTAAAAGCGATACAGGCGACGGGGCGCATATTCGCGCGCGCCGCCGACTTGTCATTCTCGAACATCTGGTCCAGGGCTCGCTTGAAGAGGTTCAAATCGTCCTCCGAGAATCCTGTCCCGTTTTCTCTGCTGGCGAGATTGGCGTTGATGAATCCGTGCACGCGATAAAGCGCGTAGGGGACAGCGAACTTGCGGCCCATCGTGCGGTTGCCACCCTCCTGCTTCTCGGCCTCACGTTCGGTCGTGACCGCACAACGGGTAACCGCGAATTCCGCGCTAACCACGGGGTGCAGTGAACGGGCCATGCCGAATTGCACGGGACCGCGCACCTGACCGCAGTCCACGCCGGTCGTCATCACGGCGCCGAAAGCTCGAATATCGAAGAAGTTTTTGCACATCCACTGGGACAGGTTCCGGTCTTCCTC
>CAYVVX010000704.1:0-3069 GCA_964455315.1 uncultured Planctomycetales bacterium
CCTGCTCATCGGCCTGCACACCCTCAAGCCGCTGGTGGATGGGAAGTAGCTGATCCCTTATGCTGCCCGGACGTACCTGATTCGCCCCCAGCGATGAGAATTCCTTCATGAGCATCCTCGTCAACAAGAACACCCGCGTCATCTGTCAGGGCATCACCGGCAAAGCCGGCGCCTTCCACACCGCCGGCTGCCTCGCGTACGGCACGCAGATGGTCGGCGGCGTCACCCCCGGCAAGGGCGGCACGAAGAGTGAGCACGATCTGCCCGTGTTCGACTCCTGCCATGACGCGGTCCGCGCCACCGGCGCCGACGCGACCATGATCTTCGTCCCGGCCGGCTTCGCGGCGGACGCAGCCATGGAGGCGGCCGACGCGGGCATCAAGCTGGTGGTGCTCATCACCGAGGGCATCCCCACGCTGGACATGGTCAAGCTGCGCCCGTTCCTCGACCAGCGCGGCGTCAGAATGGTCGGGCCGAACTGCCCCGGCGTGATCACCCCCGGCGAGTGCAAGATCGGCATCATGCCCGGCTACATCCATCGCCCGCCGTCGAAAGGTTCGAAGAACGTCGGCATCATCTCGCGCAGCGGCACGCTCACCTACGAAGCGGTCTGGCAGTGCTCCTCGCGCGAGATGGCCCAGTCGACCTGCATCGGCATCGGCGGCGACCCGGTCAAGGGGCTCAACTTCATCGAACTGCTGCAGATGTTCCAGGACGACCCCGACACGCACGGCATCGTGCTCATCGGCGAGATCGGCGGAAGCGACGAAGAGCAGGCCGCCGCGTACATCAAGGGCAACGTCCGCAAACCGGTGGTCGCCTTCATCGCCGGCCAGACCGCCCCGCCCGGCAAGCGCATGGGCCACGCCGGAGCCATCATCTCCGGCGGCGAAGGCACTGCGGCCAGCAAGATGAAGGCCCTCGCCGACGCCGGCGTCACCGTCGCGAAAAGCCCCGCCGACATCGGCGACGGGATGAAAAAACTGCTGGGATAGCCCCTCACGCCACCGCGCAGGGGCATCCCACCGTGTCGTCACGCCCGCTAATCAGCTTCGTCGCGGGAGGCCGTGCGTCCCCGTCCACCCTCGATTCCCGCCCCCTTTTCCTAACCTTTACCGCGGTCATTGTGTCTCCTCTTCTGTAGGGCCTGATCGCAGGACCCACCGACGCCCATGCAGTCCCGTCATGTCGGTGAGACCGCAGCGAGCCGGAGGCCCGCACGACGGATTCCATCGCGGATCGCCAGGAATGTCAGGACCCTTTGCGGAGAAGGAGGTTGTCCCATGCGCTCGAACCTGACCATTGCCACGCTGCTCGCCGCTGCCATCGGGCTCACCTCCCCGGCACTGGCCGGACACCTTGAGGGCGATATCGACGATCTCGACGCCGAGCTTATCGCCGAGCCCCAGACCTGGCGGCTGGTGGTCGAGTACGAGGTCGAGATCGAGGACGCCCGGCCGGGGGACGCGTTCGACCTGGTGTTTCACATCAGCGAGCGCGGCTACATCCTGCCCGACGCCCAGGGACGCCCCTATCAGATCGTGATCCCTCTGAATCAGCCCACGGAGATCGACGATGACGAGATGACCTTCGAGAGCCGTTTCAGCGTGCAGATCGGGTACAACTCGTTCCGGGATCCCGATCACCTGCGGTTGCACGCCCGGCTGATCCCCCGCGGCTACAACCACCCGCTCGACAAGGAGAGTACCGGAATCGACTGCGATGATTGAACCGCGCGGGCACCGGACCCGCGCGTGGCCAACAACCTCAGCCTCCCAGGAGAGGCGGCGCCGTCTGAACAAGAGGCGGTGCCGCCTCAACCATTCAGTCACCGAAACCCGAGGCGGGAGTAAAAAGCAGAACTCTCCCCGCGATCGGCGACCGGGGGAGAGTTCTTCGGAGAATCATGACGCAGTGGACGCAGCGGCTTACCTGTCGGTGGCCTCCTCGATCTCGTCACCGGCCTCCTTGGCCTTGTCACCCAGCGTCTCCAGGCCGTCCTTCGCCGCGTCGGATGCGTCCTTGGCCGCATCGCTGGCCTTATCCGCGCCTTCCTTCATCGCATCACCGGCCTTCTCCATGCCTTCCTTGACCGCATCACCGACGGCGTCCGCGGCGTCCTTGGTCTCATCCCCGGCCTTGTCGACCTTCTCCTCCACCTGGTCCGTGGTTTCCTTGTCACAACCGACCATCGTCGCATTCAGGGCGACCAGCAGCAGCGCGGAGGCGAGACATCTGAGCAGGTTCTTCATCGCTGTTTCCTTTCCAGTAAGGGTTGAGGGCATTGCTCGGCGGCCGACGACGACCACCGCCCACCCCAAGTTGCGTGTCCGGGAGGATTCTACATCCGATGTATTTGAACTCCGCCACGGGATCAAGTCAAATAGCCGCGAACATGCCGAACCTCCGCGGGGATGCTATACTGCGATCGGCGCACCGGGGGCCAACAAAGCCCGAGGATGCCCACCTCGATCCATGGCGCGGATCGACATCGAATATGGCTGCACCACTGAGGCGTTGGTTACGTCCTGTCATCAGCGATCGGGCCTCAGGGAACCGGCCGCGACAGAGCGCTTGCCGGGTACACCCGCCAACCGGCAGGGGCTGGAGAAAAGTCATGACGGCGCTAACCTTTACCCTGTGGGTCGGCCTGTTCCTCGGCGCGGATCCGGCCGATGCGGCACCACCGGAGTCCCAGCCGGCCTCGGCGCCGGCCGCCCCACCGCGCACGGGCGAGGAGTCCATGCGCTTCACCGCCCGGTTCACGCCCGACACGCTGCTGCCGCTTCTCGATGAGAAATCCGACTTGCTGCCCTGGCCCATGCGCCTTCCCGGACAGCGCGAGGCCGGCATGGACGCGCTGCGCCGCATCAACATGGGCGCGCTCATCGAGGAGCTGGGCCCCTACCTCAAGCAGAGCTTCCCGGATGGATTCACCCCCGAGCACGACCTGATCACCACGCCCGTGCCGGAGGACCGGCAGGTGCAGATCCCCGCGCCCGAGCTGGACCCACCCTTCCATCGTGGTCCCGAGCAGGTGGTTATCGGCTTCCTCCTGCATGAAGTCAC
>CAYVVX010000705.1:0-3057 GCA_964455315.1 uncultured Planctomycetales bacterium
CAAAGCCAAGGATCGCCTCCTCAAGGATGGGAAGGTCCGCGCGACCGGCTTCAGTTGCCACGCAGACATGCCCCTGCGCACCGCGTGCCTGGAGAACGCCGTCAAGGGCGGCTGGATTGACGCCCTCATGGTCGCGTGCGACCCGGGGTTGATCCGCCGGGAGACGGCGTTCAACCAGGCGCTGGACCTGTGCCACAAGGCCGGCGTGGGCCTGGTCGCGATGAAGACCAGCCGGGGATTGGGCAAGGCGCTCGACCAGCCCCAGCAGGCGCTGGAGCATTTCAAGAAGCTCAATCTCACCCCGCACCAGGCCATGCAGGCGGGCATCTGGAGCGACGGGCGGTTCGCGTGCGCGGTGGTGGAGATGGCCAACCGCCGGCTCATCGAGGAGAACGCGGCCGGAGCCAGGGCCTTCCGCAAGCCGTTCGACGAGGAGCAGAAGAAAACGCTGTTCGACGGGATCGAGCGGCTGTCGCGGGCGACCTGCCCGGGCTGCACCGGCGCGTGCCGCCAGGCGGCCGGGGTCGAGGCGGACTTCTGCTCGGTGGCCCGGTTCGTGGCCTATCACGAGGAAGACGGCAAGCGGGATGAGGCTCGCCAACTCTTCCAGAAGCTTCCACCGGCGGCCCGCGACTGGCGCGGCGGCGATCTGTCGGCTGCGTCGCAGGCTTGTCCAGCCAAACTGGATTTCACACGGATCTGCGCCGCCGCGGAACGGCATTTCGCCTGATTCGCCGCCCGCGAGGCGGCGCCTTCGACATTCCATGTTACACTTGATGCGACCCCGGTGGGCGGAGACGGGTGGGTGGCCGTATAATCGGTATCGGACGCGGCAACGGATGTCCGATACACCGACATGGGAATGGAGCCGGACGGGCATGATGCACGTTCGGAGTGAACCCTGGGAGTGATGTGTTGATGCGATCAGTCGTTCACGTGACCCACGAAGCGGTGCAGAAGGTGGGGGGGATCGGTGCGGTACTGGAGGGGCTGCTGACCAGCCCGTCGTACAGCGCCAGCGAGCAGCGCGACATCCTGTTGGGCCCGCTGTTTACGGTGGACGGCGCGGGGGACCAGCGGCTGGGCCCCAATGGCGAGGTGCTTTACAGCAGCGTGGACGGCATCACCCGCCACCCGGTCAGCGAAGCGCTGGAGCGGGTGCGCCGCGAGTATCACGTGGGCATCGTCTACGGGCACCGCCGCTACGTGGATCCGCATTCGGGGGCGAAGGTCAACCCGGAGGTGGTGCTGATCGACGTGTCGCGGATGGACCTCGAACGGGTCAACCTCTTCAAGTCACGGCTGTGGCAGGCGTTCGGTATCGACTCGCAACGCTACGAGCATTCCTGGGAATTCGATCTCTACGTCAAGCTGGCCGACCCGGCCCTGGCCATCCTGCGGGCGCTCGGCGCCGCCGACGGCGACAATGACTGCGTCATCCTGGCCCACGAGTTCATGGGCATGCCCACGGCGCT
Organism: uncultured Planctomycetales bacterium; assembly: GCA_964455315.1. GTDB lineage: Bacteria > Planctomycetota > Phycisphaerae > UBA1845 > PWPN01 > CAYVVX01. The sequence continues at coordinate 1,476 of CAYVVX010000705.1, forward strand.
GGCCGGGAAGATGGACCCGTCGGGCGCGTTCCGCTCGATCTTCTACGCCCACGAGGTGTCGGCGATGCGCAAGATCGTCGAGGAGCATCCCGGGCACGACGTGAGCTTCTACAACACCATCTCCACGGCCATCGAGCAGGGGCAGTACGTCTCCGACCTTTTCGGCCCGCAGCACGGGTACCATCGCCATGCCCTGGTGGATGCCAGCCGGTACTGCGACCGGGTCTTCGCGGTCGGCGACTACGTGGTCAAGGAGATGCGCTTCATCGGCCCGCACTTCGCCGACGCCAACATCGACACGGTGTACAACGGCATTCCCGCGGAGCGGATCAGCCTCGCGCAGAAGCGGGCCAGCGGAGCGCGGCTGCGGCGCTACGCGGGGACGCTGCTGGGCGACGAGCCCGACTACGTGTTCACCCACGTGACCCGCAACTGCACCAGCAAAGGCCTCTGGCGTGATCTGGAGGTGCTGGACCGCATGGAGCGGGAGTTCCGCGTGTCCGGCCAGACCGCCGTCCTGTTCGTGCTCTCGACGGAGATGCCCGCCCGCAGTCCCGCGGATATCCGGCACATGGAAAGGTCGTGGGGCTGGCCGGTGGTGCATCGCGAGCATGCCCCCGATCTGTCCCACGGCGAGGCCCTGTTCTACCAGGGCGTGCAGCGGTTCAACGCCCGGTCGCGGAACATCAAGGTGGTGTACATCAACCAGTTCGGCTTCGATCGGACGACCTGCGGCGAGCGGATGCCGGAGGACATGGAGTTCCTGGACATCCGCCGGGGCAGCGACGTCGAGTTCGGCATGAGCGTTTACGAGCCGTTCGGCATCGCCCACCTGGAGTCGCTGACCTTCGGGGCGGTATGCGTGGTGACCAACGTCTGCGGCTGCGCGGGCTTCGCCGAGAGCGTCAGCGCCGGCAACCCGTCGCCGAACGTACTGGTGGCCGACTTCACCGAGCCGGCCCGCTCCACGGACATGCCGGGGCTCCTGGCGCTTACCCGCGAGCAGCGCACCGAGATGGAGCAGCGCGTCGCCGACCGCGTGGCCGGGGAAGTGCTGCGACGGCTGCCGCGGAATGATGATGACGCGGCCGACCTGCTGAAGAACGGGTACGAACTGGCGGCGCGGATGAGCTGGGAGGTGGTGGCCCGCGAGCGGGTGCTGCCCGGGATCGAGGCGGTCTGCCGCAAGCGGAAGAAGAAGACCGCGGCGGCGTGAAAGGCATTAACCACAGAGACACGGAGGCCACGAAGGAAAGAACCTGGTGCCTTCTAGCTCCTTCTTGAAGTAATCTGCTCTGTGCTCTCCGTGCCTCCGTGGTTTCCTCTCTTCTTTGCGCCCCTGGCGTCTTTGCGGTTCACATTCAAACATTTGGCAGCCGTTCGATGATTGCCTGGCGCAGGAGCGGCAGGAGGATTTCGTGGTGGCCGGCGAGGTCGTGGCCCCGGCCGCGGGTGACGGGCCGGCCGGTGACATTCTGCGCCGGGCGGTAGTGGCGGAGCTGGTCGAGGTTGGCGGTGGTGAGCTGGTCGAGGTCGGCGCCGAGGTTGCGGGCCACGGAAACCGCCTTCAGGAACACCTCTG
>CAYVVX010000706.1:0-3044 GCA_964455315.1 uncultured Planctomycetales bacterium
TACGTAACGGTACTGCCTGACCACGAGGGCGTGAGTGCCTACGATTACTCCAATTGTCTGAGAATTATCGAGGATGAGCTGGAGGAGCGCGAGAGTCTGAAAGTTCTGCTGGTGCCGACGCTCGTCGACTGAGCCGGCCACCGCCCATGACAGGAGTGTGATACATGGCTTACAGCGACAAAGTACTGGACCATTACAACCATCCCCGCAACATCGGCTCCCTCGACCGAGGCAGCCCCAAGGTGGGCACCGGCGTGGTCGGGGCGCCGGAGTGCGGCGACGTCATGAAGCTGCAGATCCAGGTCAATGACGACGGCAAGATCGTCGAGGCCAAGTTCAAGACCTTCGGATGCGGCAGCGCCATCGCCAGCAGCTCGCTGGCCACCGAGTGGGTCAAGGGCAAGACCCTCGACGAAGCCCTGCAGATCAAGAACACCGACATTGTCAAGGAGCTGTCACTCCCGCCGGTGAAGATCCACTGCAGCGTGCTGGCCGAGGACGCCATCCGGGCGGCCATCGCCGATGTGAAGAAAAAGCAGGACGCCGGCTCGCTGGCCGAAGCGTCCAGCGCATCGTAGAATTCTGTTGAAGTCGATCCGTTTGAGGAACCCGGCCGGATCATCAGGTGTCGGCGGGAACGAATCAAGGACAAGCGCTTACGTGCCAGGAGCCAGAGCATGAGCATCAATCTGACCGAACGTGCCGCCCAGGAAGTCAAGACCATTCTCGAGCAGCAGAGTCTGCCGGCCGAGGGAACCTTCCTTCGCCTGGGCATCAAGGGCGGCGGCTGCAGCGGGTTCAGCTATTCGCTGGATCTGACCGAGACCAAGACCGAGCAGGACGAGGAGTTCGAGTCGCACGGCGTGAAGATGGTCTGCGACCCCAAGAGCTTCCTGTACCTCAGCGGTGTGACCCTCGATTTCAAGGACGAGGTGATGGGCCGGGGGTTCGTGTTCAGCAACCCCAATGCCTCCCACACCTGCGGCTGCGGCAGCAGCTTCTCCGCCTGACGCCGGCGGGGGCGAGACCAGGGAGCGGCGGCGGGCAACGGCCCACGTTTACCCTGCATCTCCACCCGCTGCCAGCAATGAAAAGCAAACGCTACGCCGGGCCTGCGTGCTCACCGCCGCCGATGGTGCCGGTCACGCGGGCCGCGTCGTCTTCATACGGGAGCCGTGATGAGCCAGCCGGGTAGATCCGCGGAACCTCTGCTGTGCGGTGACTGCACCAAGCCGCTGGACATGCCCCTGCGCTGTTCGAGTTGCGGAGCGCTGAACCCCCAGCCCGTCGAGCAACTCAGCTACTTCGAATTGTTCGGGCTGGAGCCGGGCTTCGAGGTGGACGAGCGGTCGCTGCACCGGCGTTATCTCTCGCTCAGCCGGGCGACCCATCCGGACATGATCGGCGACCAGGCGTCGGAAGTCCGGGGGCAGGTGCTGGCCCTCAGCGCCGAACTCAATCGCGCTTACGACACCCTGCGTCATCCCGTAAGCCGGGCGGAGTACCTGCTGTCGCTGGCGGGCGGACCATCGCCGGCGCAGGACAAGGGCGTCCCGGGCAACCTGCTGGCCGAGGTGATGATGCTGCGGGAGGAACTCGAGGAGGCCGGCGACGACACCACCCGGGAAACCATCCGCCGACAGGTGGCCGGGCGACATGCGGCCAGCCTGACCGCCATCATCGACCTGTGCGGGCGGCTTGCCTCCGGCGGCGAGGAGATCAAGGCGGCGCTGCGCAAGGAACTCAACGGCATCAAGTACTGGGACAACCTGCTGGCTGAGCTGCCGCCGTCGAACGACGATTGAACCACGCGGCACCGACAGGCCCCGCGTCATCGAACATCATGCCCGAACGCGACGACATCATCATCGGCATCGACCTGGGCACCACCAACTCGCTGGTCGCCTGGAGTGACGCCTCCGGCGCCCACGTGATCCGCGGCGCCGACGGCGACGCCCGCGTGCCCTCCGTGCTGGCGTTCAATCCCGACGGCAACGTGGTCATCGGGCTCGACGCCAAGCTCCATGCCGTCGAGCATCCCACCTCCACGGTATTCTCAATCAAGCGGCTCATGGGCCGCGGTTTCGACGAGCTTCAAGCCGCCGGCGAACTCGCCCACCTGCCCTACCAGGTGGTCAAGCGGGTCACCGATGCCGCCGACCGCGACATCGCCGCGGTCGACGTGAACGGCCGGCTGATGACCCCCCCGGAGATCAGCGCCATCATCCTTCGCGAGCTCAAGCGCCGCGCGGAGGCCCATCTGCAGCAACCAATCAGCAGGGTGGTCATCACCGTGCCGGCGTATTTCGACGACGCCCAGCGGCAGGCCACCCGCGACGCCGGGCGCATCGCCGGGATCGACGTGGTCCGCATCGTCAACGAGCCGACCGCGGCGGCACTGGCCTACGGACTGGGCATCCGCGGGCGCATGGCGGATGAGCCGCGGTCCCCGTCGCTGAAGCTTGCCGGCGCCTGCGCGTCGTCGGAACCGGCAGTGGACCGGGCGACCCCGGCGGCAACTGAGGCCGACGCCCCGGACCTCGACGCCGACGCCGTCATCGCCGTCTACGACCTCGGCGGCGGCACCTTCGACGTCTCCGTCCTGAAGGTGGTCGACGGCGTCTTCGAGGTGCTCAGCACCCACGGCGACACCTGCCTCGGTGGCGACGACTTCGACCGCGAGATCACCAACCTGGCCCTCCGCGAGATCCGCGCGCAGTTCGACCTCGACATCGCCTCCCCGGCCACGCGCCAGGCGTTGCGGACCTTCGCCGAAAACGTGAAGACGCGCCTGAGCACCGAGCCGCGGGCCGCCATCGAGATCGACCTCGGCGCGGGCCGCCGCTACCAGCGCGAGATCAGCCGCGAGGAGTTCGAGGCCATGATCGCACCCTGGGTGGAGAAGACCCTGGTTTCGTGCCGCCGGGCGCTGGCCGACGCGAAGATCCGCCCCGAGCGCATCGACCAGGTGGTCATGGTCGGCGGCAGCACGCGCATCCCACTGGTCCGCCGCAAGGTCGGGGAGCTCTTCAGGCGCACGCCCT